>JBDLWD010000033.1:0-3228 GCA_039804465.1 Verrucomicrobiota bacterium
CTCGGGCGGCGAGGCCACCGGGCTGCGGTCGAGCTTAAGCATGCGATCAAGATTTTTTGTCGGGGTGAAGGCGAGTCGATGGTGGGTCGAATCGCAGGGGGGGCGGGCGGCCGCATTCTCGGTCTTCGACGAGCAAAGACCCTACGAGCCACCGTCAATCGGGTGTGATGAGGTGGACTTTGGGAAAGTAGGTCCGGTAGCGGGCGGCGTCGCGGGTGAGCAGGCGGAGGTTTGCCGTTTGCGCGTGGGCACCGATGTAAAAATCTGGCAGCGGCGAGCGTTTGGTCCCGTCGCCCCGCCGGTAGGCCACAAAGGCTTGGGCGGCCACGAACCCGGCTTCGTAGGGCAGGGGGAGGCGGACCAGGCCCAGGCCGGAGAGGGCGCGCTCCAAGGCGGCCGCGCTGCGGTAAGCGGCGGCCAACTCGGCGTAGATGATCGGATTGATCGCCAGTTCTTCGGTGGCGGCGATTTCCAGCAGGCGGGCTTCCGACCACTCCCGCCAGGCGGGGTCGTCGGCGAGAACGTCCACCAAGACGTTGGCGTCCACCAAAACCATACCGGTTTTAATCCTCGCCCCGGGTGAGGCGCATGAGCTCGGCGGCGGAGCGGACGGCGTCGGCGCTGCCGCGGGCGCGCTTCAGGGCGGCGCGGAGGGATTTTATGCGATGGTTGGCGGCGGGGCGGATGAGCACTCCTCCTTCGGCTGGCTCGAAAGTCACCTCGGCCAGCGGATCGAGGCCGTAGCGTTTACGCATCGCGAGGGGGATGGTGACCTGGCCCTTGCTGGTTAAGCGCATGATGGTAAGAATTCCATCGCCGGGTAAGAAAGTCAAGATGGGCGGGAGGGGGCAACTGGGGGTCTGTTACCGCCACACGATTTTTTCGGACTTTGGGAGCTGAGATTTTTGACCGCAGATGGCGCAGATGCTCGCGGATACAATCGGCTCGATCTGCGGCTCCACCCGCGGGTTTCGGGTTAAAATCTGAATACGGAACGCCTGACGCTGCTTCCGTGTTTCGGGTCTAGTGCGGACCGCGGTCCACGGGGTGGGTGAGGATGGCGACGGCGCCGCCTCCGGGGCGGTCCTCGACCACGAGGTCGCCGCCCAGGTTGCGCAGGGCGTGGCGCGCGACCGTAAGGCCCATGCCCACGCCCACGGTGTTTTTGCTGCTGATAAAGGGCTCGAACAGGTGGTCGCGCACCTTGGGGTCGATGCCGCGGCCGCGGTCCTCGACGCGGAGCTCGAGCACGCGGCCCTCCGGCCCTGCGGGGTCGACCAGGCTGGCGCGTAGCGCGATGGGGCGCGGGCCGGCGTGCGCCTCGCCGTAGCTTTCCAGAGCGTTGGAGAGGAGTTTGCCCACCGCGTCCTCGAACATTTCCATGTGGGTGTGGATCGGCAGGGGGCCGAGCTGATTTTCCACGACAATCTCCTCCTCGTGGTGGTGCTCGGCGCGGAAGCGGCGGATGGCGGACTCGAGCAGGGAATCGAGCGGGCACGGCACGGCGGGGAGGCGGGACTTCACGACCAGCGAGCCCAGCTGGCGGATGATGGTGACTATGCGCTGGACCGCGGCCTCGAGGTTAACGGCGTTCGCGCGGACGGCGTCGGGCTTGGCCGCATGGGTTTTGATGAGTTCCAGGTAGCCGAGGACGATGCCCAGCAGGTTGTTCAGGTTGTGCGCTATGCCCTGGGTGATGGCCCCGACGGAGGCGGCGCCGCGCGCTTCCTGGAGGCGGCGCTGCAGATCGAGCATGTCGCGGTTGGCCTGGACCAGGCGCAACTGGGTTCGCACGCGGGCGACGGTTTCGTCGATGTCGATGGGTTTGGTGATGTAGTCCACCGCGCCCACGCCGAGACCGGTCAGGCGGCCCGCCTTGGAACTGAGGGCGGTGATGAAAATGATGGGGATGGCCTGGTGCGAGCCGTCCGCTTGCAGGCGCTGGCAAACCTCGATGCCGTCCATGCCGGGCATGGTGACGTCCAGCACGATCAAGTCGGGGCGCACGCGCCCGGCGAGATCGAGCGCCTCCTGGCCGGCGTAGGCCGGGATGACCTCGATGCCCTCGCCCTCGAGCGCCCGCTGGAGCAGCTGGACGTTCACCGGCTGGTCGTCCACGACGAGAACCCGGGGCTTGGTCATGGGGAATTCAGAACGACGGAGGGGCGGAACGACGGAGGGGCGGAGGGGCGGGGAGCCAGGGCCGGACGGCCGTGGCCGCGGCCGGTCATGCGGGCGCTAGGAGCCGGGCCTTTAGCGTGTTTTGCATGAGCATGCACACGGTCATGGGGCCGACGCCTCCGGGGACGGGCGTGATCTTGGACGCCACCTGGGAAACGGCGGCGAAGTCGACGTCGCCGACGAGCTTGTATCCGGTTTTCTTGGACGGATCGGCGACGCGGTTGATGCCGACGTCGATGACGACGGCGCCGGGCTTGACCATGTCGCCCTTGACGAACTCGGCCTTGCCGATGGCGGCGATGAGGACGTCGGCGAGGCGGGTGAGGGCGGCGACATCCCGGGTGCCGGAGTGGCAGACGGTGACGGTGCCGTTGGCGCCGGCCTTTTTCTGGAGGGCGAGGAGGGCGACGGGTTTGCCGACGATGAGGGAGCGTCCGAGGACGACGACGTGTTTGCCCTTCAGGTCGGTGCCGGAGCGGGCGAGCAACTCCATGACGCCGGCGGGGGTGCAGGCGACGAAGCCGGACTCGTCCTCCTGGGCGATCTTGCCGAGGTTGAGGGTGTGGAAGCCGTCGACGTCCTTGTGCGCGGCGATGCGGCGGAAGACGGCGAGTTCGTCGAGGGGCTTGGGGAGGGGAGACTGGACGAGGATGCCGTCGACGGTCGGGTCGGCGTTGAGGTCGTCGATGAGTTTTTCCAGCTCGGTCTGGGAGATGGTGACGGGCGGGAGGATGACGCGGCTCTCGATGCCGATCTCGGCGGCGGTCTTCTCCTTCTTTTTCACGTAGGAGACGGAGGCGGGGTCCTCGCCTACGCGGACGAGGGCGAGGCAGGGCTTGCGGCCGGGCAGGGCGGCGACCCGGGCCTTGAGTTCGGCGATGATGGAGGCGGCGATGGCGTTTCCGTCGATGAGCTGCATGAGGATGAAAGTTAGAGTGAGATCGGAGCCGGAAGGCGAGGGCGGGGGAAATAAAAATCCCGGCCTGATGAGCCGGGATTGGGGAGGGTGCGGATGGCCGGGCGGGCGCCGCGCCGGAATCACTGGAG
>JBDLWD010000034.1:0-4910 GCA_039804465.1 Verrucomicrobiota bacterium
CGGGTAATTTCCATATGCTGCTGCGTTGGACCGGCGGAGGCTACCGCGCGGAGCTCAGCACCGGCCCGCAGGTCTGGCACCAGCGTCCGGCCGTCGATATCCTTTTCAAATCCGTGCCCGACACGTCCGCCCGGCATATCGTGGCCGGAGTGCTGACCGGCATGGGAAAGGATGGCGCCGAGGGACTGCTACGCCTGCGCAAGGCGGGCGCCTCGACCTTCGCCCAAGACGAGGCTTCGAGCGTCGTCTACGGAATGCCCCGCGAAGCCTGGGAAAACGGGGGCGCGGCGCGCCAGGTCCCGCTGGATGCGATCGCCGAGCATATCGTGCGGCTAGCCGCCCTCCCCGCCTCATCGCATGACAATGCCTGACCCAAAGTCAGCGCAGGAGCTGCTGGTCGTCGACGACGAGCCGCGCGTGCTCGCGGCCCTCAAGGAGATCCTGGAGCGCCACGGCTTCTCGGTGTCCGCCTCCTCCGATCCGCTGCGCGCGGTCGAACTGGTCAGGCAACGCGAGTTCGCCGCCGTGCTCACCGACCACCTCATGCCGGGGATGTCGGGCATGGAGCTTCTCGCTGAATGCCGGCGGCTGCGGCCTCGCACCACGCGCGTGCTCATCACCGCCGCCGTCTCCCTGCCCTCCTTGATCGAGGCGATCGACAAGGGGGAAATCTACCGCTTTGTCGCCAAGCCCTGGCTGCGCGAGGAACTCGTCGCCACGGTGCGAAACGCGATCAACCGCCACGAGCTCGTGACGCAAAACGAGGCGCTTGCGACGGAGGCGAACGGCCTGACCCGCCGCCTCGCCGAGACCAGGGCCGCCCTCACCGCGCAGGTGGAACAGATGGAAGTGCAGCGCAAGGAAATCGAGGCGGCCGGGCGCGAGCTCGAACTTCGGCGCGTTCGGTCGCTGGCGCTGTGCGGTCGCGTTCTCGAAACCTACGATCCGTTCCTCGCGCGCCAGACCAAGGCCATCGCCGGCATCGCGGAAAGCATGGCGGCGGCGGCCGCCGATTTTCTCGGGGAGGAGGAACGCGAGGCGCTGCGAAGCGCGGGGTGGCTGTGCGACCTGGGGCTGATCGGCGTATCCCGCGAAACCCTTCGGCAGTTTCGCGCCGACCCTTCCCGGCTCTCCGACCTGGAGTTGGCCGGAGTGCAGAATCACCCCATCTACAGCCAAACCCTCTCCGTTCACATCGACGACAGCCCGATCCTCGCGGAGGCGATACGCGGACACCACGAGAGATTCGATGGCAGCGGCTATCCCGACGGTCTGTCCGGCGACAAGATACCTCGCGTGGCGCGCCACCTCGCGGCGGCGGTCTGGTTCGTGGAGTCGGGGCTTGACCCGGCCGAGGCCGCGGCGGCGGTGGAGGCCGAGTCGGGCGGCACGCTCGACCCCTCGGCCGCGCGACTCTTTCTCGCCGCCACCCGCCACGAAAACCTGCCCCGCCCGGCCATGGAGATCGGTTTGGACGAACTCAGGCCCGGCATGGTGCTCGCCAGCGGTATCTACAGCCCGCATGGACTTCTCCTTTTCGGCGAAGGCCACCCGCTGAACTCCACCACTATTTACAAGATACGCAGCCACAACCTCGTCGATCCTGACGGGACGCGCCTGCTCGTCTACACCTGAGCCCTCCATGGCCGGATCCCCCACCATCTCAGCGGTCTTCGCGCCGCGCATCGTAGTCGGCGTGGCCGAGCTTGCCGTGACCAACCAGACGGCGGCGACCCTGAGCACCTACGCCCTCGGCTCCTGCATCGGACTGGTGGCCTATGATCCGCTGGCGCGCGCCGCCGGCCTGCTGCACCTCATGCTGCCCGACTCCACGATCTCGCCGGAAAAGGCCGCGCGCCAGCCGGCGATGTTCGCCGACACCGGCGTGCCCGCCCTTTTCAACGCCATGGCCGGCGTTCGCGCGCAGCGCAGCCGCATCAATTTATACGTGGCCGGCGGAGCCTCCGTGCTGTCCGGCCCGGACTCCTTCCAGATCGGCGAGCGCAACGCCGTCGCCGTGCGACGCACCCTCGCGGTCTACGGCTGTCGCATCGCGGGGTTCGAAGTGGGGGGCGTGGTCAACCGCACGCTCCACCTGAACGTCGGCACCGGCGAGCTCACGATCAAGATGCCGGACCGCACGTTCTCGGCCTCGCTCGCCTGACCGCCAGGCCGGCGCAACGGCCGGGACGGCGTAAAATCAAAACTTCACCGGGCCGACAGTGAGCCGGTCGCCCAGCAACGCGGACGCTCGCTCGAGCACCTCGGGCAGGGTGCTCTCCAGCAAGTCGGGCACGAGACCGTGCTCGGCGAGCAGACCGGAATCCAGGCGGAACAAAAACGCGTCCTCGCCCTGGCCTGCGCCGAACGCGGCCGCGAGATGGCGGGCGGCGTGCACATGCGCGGCGAGCGGCCGATGCGCGGCCGGCAACGCGGCGTCGGGCGGCGGAAAGGCGGCGACTGCCACGCAGTCTTCTGGAAAACGCCAGTCGCGCAGCAGGCGCGCGCTCGCATCGGCGTGGTTAAAGCCGAGGACCGCGGTCTCCGCCTCCAGCCACGTTCCCCCGCGCTCCCCGCGCCAGGCGCGGATGGCGGCGAACCGGTCGGGGCAACTGTGGGCGATGGCCAGCTTGCCCAGCTCGTGCACCAGCCCGCAGGTGTAGGCGGTGTCCGGATCCACGCCTCCGGTGCGCCGGGCCAGGGCCTCCGCGGCCACGGCCTGCACAAGCGAAGCGCGGCAAAAGTCTCCCGCCTCCCAGCGATAGCCGTCGACCTCGATCGACATCCAGCGCGAAGCGAGCGACAGGGCGGCGAGCCGGTAGAGTTCGCCGGCGCCGAGGCGGAGCGCGGCCTCGGCCACGCTCGACGCCGGCTGGCCGGCGGAGAAAAAGGCGGAGTTGGCGAGGCGGATGGTGGCGCTGGCCAGCACGGGATCGAGCCCGACCAACGCAGCCAGGTCGGCCAGATCAGCGTCGTCGCGCCGAAGCAGTTCGCCGAGACGAGGCACCAGCGTGGGCGAGCAAGGCAGGGCCAGCGCCCGGGTGCAGACTTCGTCGAGGGAGAACATGATGGCGCGAGCCGGGCTCAGCCGCCAAGCGAGGCGGGATCGAGGATGAGGGCGATGTTGCCGTCGCCGAGAATGGCGCCGCCCGCCACGCCGGGCCGGCCCTGCAGATAGACGCCGAGATTCTTGATCACGACCTCCTGCTTGTTGAGCAGCTCGTCCACGAGCAGCGCGTAGAATGTTCGCCCCACCTCGACGATCACAAGGATCGCGGCCGCCGGATCCTCCTGCGCGCCCTCGATGCCGAAGATGCGGTGGAGCCGGCGCACGGGGAGTATCTTGCTGCGGTGATCCAGCACCTCGCCGCGCCCCTGGATGGTGGCAAGCATCGAGCGCGCCGGGCGAAGGGCCATCTGGACCGTGATGGCGGGCAGGATGAAACGTTCCTCGCCGACGCGCACCAGCAGACCGTCGATGATGGCGGTGGTGAGCGGCAGACGGATGCGGAAAGTAGTTCCGTTCCCCGGCTGGGTATCGATCTGGATCTGGCCGCGCAAACGCTCGATGTTGCGCTTCACCACGTCCATGCCCACGCCGCGCCCGGAGACGGCGGTGACCTTGTCGGCGGTGGAAAAACCGGGCAGGAAAATGAGCCCGCATATCTCATCGGGCCCCAGAACCGCGCCCTCGGGAACGAGGCCGAGGCCGCGGGCCTTGGCCAGCACCTTGGCGCGGTCGATGCCGCGGCCGTCGTCGGAAAGCTCGACGACCAGATTGCTGCCCTCATGATAGGCGGCGAGACGGAGGCGGCCCTGCTCGGGCTTGCCGGCGGCGCGGCGGCCCTCGATCGACTCGAGTCCGTGGTCCAGCGAGTTGCGCACCATGTGGACGAGCGGATCGACGATCTCCTCCACCACGGTGCGGTCGATCTCCGTCTCCTCGCCGCGGGTCTCGAACAAACAGGGCTTGCCGAATTCGCGCGAGAGGTCGCGCACAAGGCGCTCCATGCGCTGGAAGGTCGGCTTTATCGGCACCATGCGGAGCGACATCGCCGTGAGCTGAAGCTCCTTGGTGATGCGCCCGAGCTGGGAGAGGTTGCGCGAAAGGGGCGTGCCCGCGGCGTCGGCGCCACGGGCGGATTCCTGAAGCTGGCTCTGCACGATCACGAGCTCGCCGACCACATCGACCAGCGAGTCGAGCTTCTCGGTGTTGACGCGCACCGAGGATGCGGCCCCGGCTTTGGCGGCGCCGGCGGGCGCCTCGGAGGCGGACGAAACGGCGGAGGCGACCGGGGCCGCGGACACGGCGGGGCCTCCATTCCGCTCAAGCGAGGGCGCGGCGGACGGTGTGGAAGGTGAATCCTCGCCCCGGGCCAGGCTGCGCACCGCGGCGATCAGGCCGGAGACGGGCACGATGCGGTCGGGCTTCTTGTCCTGCTCCAGCGCGAGGGTGATCTGCGAGATCATCTCCTGCAGCGCGTCGCGGCTCTTGAGGATCTCGGTGATGATCGCGGGGGTGAGCACGAGCCGATCCGTGCGGGCGAGATCGAGCAGCGACTCCACCTCGTGGGCGAGACGATGCATGGGGCCAAGATGGAGAAACCCGGCGACGCCCTTTATTGTGTGGAAGGAACGGAAGAGCCCGTTGAGCGCGTCACGGTCGTCCGGGCTGGCGTCGAGCACGAGCAACGCGGCCTCGATTTGCTGGAGGTGATCCAACGCCTCGACTTGGAACTCGCCCAGCAGCTCGCGGTTTTCGGCGAGGTCGAGGGCCAGCAACTCCTCAGCCTCCTCGATCACGGAGACGACCTCCGCGGCGACCATGACGATCGCCGACGGGGTGACGGACGGAGGCGGGGAGGGTTTTTCGCCGGCGCGCTCGGCGGCGAGGGCCGCAGGCAGCCAAG
>JBDLWD010000035.1:0-6834 GCA_039804465.1 Verrucomicrobiota bacterium
TGGCATGACGACGACCAGGCCTGCTACGAGGCCACCCTCGGTTTCATTGAGAAGGCGGCGGAGTTCATCGAGGCCAAGTACACAGCCAAGGGCGGCGATGCCACCGCGTTTGGCGGCGGCAAGTACCAGACCCTGCCCGAGGCGCCGCGCCGCGCCACCCTCGCCGCCATCCTGCCCTGGCTGCGCGGCCAGGTTTCGCAACAGAAGCGCTTCATCGGCACCATCCAGGACGACGAGAAGATCCTCCGCTTCGTCAACTCCGCCGAAGCCCCGCGCCTCGCCGCCCTCGGCACCTCCTGCCCCGACCACTTCCTCCGCACCAAGATCAAGCCCCTCTACGTCGACTGGAATCCGCAGTCCGAGGACGCCGCCGCGCTCAAGCTCAAGCTCGCCGCCGCGCTCGACCAATACCGCGTCGACTACACCGCCTACTACAACGTCTGCCGCAGGGCCAACTCGCCCGCGATGCGCGACCCGAACCCCACCGTCGTCCTCATCCCCGGCCTCGGCATGATCGCCTGGGGCAAGGACAAGTCCGAGTCCCGCGTCACCGCCGAGTTCTACAACTGCGCGGTCGAGGTCATGCGCGGCGCCGAGGCGATCGACAAATACATCGCCCTCCCGCAGCAGGAGGCCTTCGACATCGAGTATTGGCTCCTCGAGGAGGCCAAGCTCCAGCGCATGCCCGCCGAGAAGGAGCTCGCCCGCCAGGTCATCCTCGTGATCGGCGCCGGCTCTGGCATCGGCAAGGAGACCGCCCACCGCCTCGCCAAGGAAGGCGCCCACATCGTGTGCGTCGACCTTAACAAGGACGCCGCCGAGGCCACCGCCGCCGAGCTCACCAAGAAGCTCGGCCTCGGCATCGGCGTCGCCGGCACCGGCATCTCCAACTGCGGCCCCGCCATCGGCCTCGCCGCCAACATCACCGACCGCGCCTCCATCCGCGCCATGCTCGACCAGGTCGCGCTCGCCTACGGCGGCTTCGACTCCATCTGCGTCACCGCCGGCATCTTCGTGCCCTCCGACACCACCGGCCACATCCCGGACGACAAGTGGGCGCTCACCTTCAACATCAACGTCACCGGCAGCTACTTCGTCGCCGACGAGGCCTTCAAGACCTGGAAACAGCAGGGCCTCCGCGGCAACCTCGTCCTCACCACCTCGGCCAACGCCGTCGTGGCCAAGAAGGGCTCCGTCGCCTACGACACGTCGAAGGCCGCCGCCAACCACCTCGTGCGCGAGCTCGCCATCGAGCTCTCGCCCCTGGTGCGCGTCAACGGCGTCGCCCCCGCCACCGTAGTCCAGGGCTCCGCGATGTTCCCTCGCGACCGCGTCATCGGCTCGCTGGCCAAATACAACATTCCCTACAAGGACGACGAGGCCACCGAGAGCCTGGTGTCGAAGCTGGCGCAGTTCTACGCCGACCGCACCCTCACCAAGGCCCCGATCACCCCGGCCGACCAGGCCGAGGCCTACTTCCTCCTTGTCACGCAGCGCCTCAGCAAGACGACCGGCCAGGTCGTCACCGTGGACGGCGGCCTGCACGAAGCCTTCCTGCGCTGAGCGATCGACGAAGCGGAAGCGCGAAAGCGCTTTCGTTTCGCCCGCTCCGGCCCGTCGTGGTGACGGCGCCGCGCGCGGGGGATGTGTGGTGCATCCCCCGCGCGACGCAGGCCCAGCCTGCCCAAAACAAAACCCGCGGCCTCCCCGGCCGCGGGTTTTTTCATGCCCACCCCGCCCAGTGTAGGCGCCACCTCTTCCACGCCTCTGGGAAAGGAACTCAACCGGTCCTCATCCGTCTGGCCAGGATTACGCGCCAAGGCTTTGGCTTCTGGATCGACGCCATAATCGCCTTCGCGCTGAGCTCACTTGAGGCCCGAGCCGGCTTCGCCATTAGTCAATCAAAGATTGACGTAATGCTTTGCGAGACACGTTTGGGGAATTTGGAAGCGTAAACGCGGATCGAGGACCATGGTCGTCACGGGCATGCGCGAGACCTTTGGCGAACCGTTTTCCGATCTCGCCGACGGAGCGCATGTGAAGGACTTTCCTTTAAAATACACCGCCGCAGTGCGGTGCAAAGCCCAGTCCTGATCAAAGCCCGAAGGGCAGGCACTCCATCAGCGCGGCGGCGTGGCCCGGTGCCACTTTCTTGTCCTTGGTCGCGCGGCGCTTCGCCTTGGTGCTTTTCGACGCCAGCAAATGCCGGAAGCCGGGCGTGCGCCGTAGCAGCTTTCCCCGACCGGTGAGCTTGAATCGTTTCGCGACGGATTTCTTGGTTTTTTGCATACCGTAAATCCAACATCCTTCCCTGCCAGTGGCAAAGCCAGCGCGGGTGCGCTTTAGCCGTTTCTTATACCGGGATTTTCTCCGGTGACGCGACCGCAGCCAGCGGCCGCGACGCGCGCCTACGACGAAGCACAAGTCCGCTCGAGCCCCAAGCCTCCCACCAGACGCGACCAGCCTCCGGCAGGAGGTCGGAATGCCCGCTCACAAAGGGACACCAGATTCGAAAATGGGTCTCGTCCATAGTAACCAATAGCGCGGTGTATTCGTGGGGGGCGGCCTCCGCCGCAGCTTGCCGGGGTGCGCGCAACGTGCGCACCAGCACGGAGCAACCTGCCCGGTGCGCCGCCAGCACTCGCCCGTAGTCACGAGTCACCTCTATCTCGTCGGCCAGCCCCAGCCCTTTGGCAACGACCAGCAACCCCTCGTCATCGACTTCTCCCGGTCGCTCGGCCCAAGCCGGAAACCTCGGCAGATAACGCGCGACAAACTCCCCGTCGGAGAGATAGGGCGCGCCCTCGTTCTCACGCAGGCGGAGCAAGCACCTGCATGCCGCTCCAAAGGTGTCTAGATCGCGCTCGGTCATGGTAGCTCCTTGCTCAAACCCGCAACGCTCCCCGCCGCACCGTAGTTCAATCCAAGCACCGCCAAGGCCGCGTGAGCCCAAAACGAAGAGCCCACCCTGAGATCAGTGGCGGCGTAAGAGGGCATGATGGATAAGGTAAACCGAAACCTGGCTCGCGCCAGCCGCTCGGACCGCATCCAGCCAAGACCCTGCCGGACATGCGTTTCTGCGGTCGTAACTTTGGAAAGCTCCGCTCGGAAAAGACTCACTCAACGGGCACCCCGGCGCTGTGCCAAAGCGACGAATTATAATCGGGCTCAACCACATGGTCCGAGAAGAGATTGCCGCGCCCTAGCTCGGCGCGACCCGATATGCGTCGCCCGGTCGATCGCAGGCGGCTATGGATAATTCGATAGCCGTGCATAAAAGGCGCCGGTGCCCGTTCGCTTAATCGGCCGAGTAGGACTTGATTGGATACAACCCAAAATCGCCATGTATCTAGCCACACAAAACGACTTTTGCGCCCGGCCGGAAAGACGCGGGCGAACGACACCCGACACCACGCTGGATCCAGACACCGCCCCGCCTCAGCCGCTGACCAGTGGCTTTGGCGTGGTGATCGAAAAAGAGGACAGCCTCGAACGCATAAACCGCGACAGCCTCGGCGACATTCATACCGTCGGGAAATCAGAGCTGTGGCGTCTTCTGCGCCATCATCAATTGCTTATCGAGAAGAACCATGAGCTCTTGCTCCACCGCTGCGAGCAGCTCAGCCACGGCGAGCGCTTCGCCCGGCTTCACGCCGAACCCCGGCCATGGGCGGACACGCCTCGCGCGGTCGCGCACGACAGGAACGCCACCCTGACCGATTTGCTGGCGCGCCACACCAGCCTGATCGGCGATCTCGATGCCCTCATCTCCCGCGCCAGGCGCGGCGAACACGACGAAATCCTCCTCGCGGAAGTGGAACGCAACCACGAGGAAATGGCCTGGATGCTGATGACCCTGATAAAGGAAGCGGAATAAGCCCAGACCGACCACCCCCTCAATGCTCGGGGTCCGGCGCGGCGAAAAGGACGCCACGCTGAGTCGATACCGCGCTTGCGCATTCGGCCCGCGTCATTGGTCATAGTTTACCCCGTCAAATGCCCACCAAAGTTTTCACCATCGCCAACCAGAAGGGCGGCGTCGGCAAGACCACCACCGCCGTCAATCTCGCCGCCGCCCTCGCGGAAAAAAAGGTTCGCACCCTCCTGGTCGACCTCGACCCCCAGGCCAACGCCACCTCCGCCGTCGGCGTCGAAAAGCAGGAGGGCCGCTCCCTCTACGGCCCCATGCGCGGCGAAGGCACCGCGTTGGAGATGATTACCCCCACCCCGGTCGAACATCTCTCCCTTATCCCGAGTGAGGAAGACCTCGGCGCGCTCGAGATCGAGCTCGCCGGCACCGAGAACTTCCTCGGCCGCCTCCGCGCCATTCTCGCGCCCGTGCGCTCCTCCGGCGCATTCGACGCCATAGTCATCGATTGCCCGCCCTCCATGGGCATGCTGTCGATGAACAGCCTCAGCGCCGCCGACCACCTCCTCATCGCGCTCCAGTGCGAATACCTCGCCCTAGAGGGCCTCGGCCAGATCCTGCGCAACCTCGAGCGGATCAAGGGCGCACTCAACCCCGACCTCACCCTCGGTGGCGTCGTCATGACCATGTTCGACATGCGCACCAACCTCTCGCGGCAGGTCGTCGAAGAGGTCAAAAAGCATCTGCCCGAGCAGCTTTTCAAAACCGTAATCCCCCGCACCGTGCGTCTCAGCGAGGCCCCCAGCTTCGGCAAAACCATCTTCGCCTACGACAACACGTCCCCCGGCGCCAGCGCCTACCGCGGCCTGGCCAAGGAGGTCATCGAGCGCTTCCAACTGGGCGCGAAATAACCGCCGGACCGTTTTGACGCAAAGACGCAGAGAGCCCTTCAAATTCGTCTCTCTCCGCGTCTCTGTGCCTCGGCGTTGAAATTCTAACTTCTTCCGGCCCCGTGTCCGTCCTCGCCAAATACCGCCAGGTCTTCCTGACCGGCATCCAGACGAATCTCGTCTACCGGTGGAACTTCGCCATCCGCGCGGGCTTTTCCCTGCTGCACCTCGTCTACGTTTTCATCCTGTGGGGCGCGGCCTACGCCGGCAAAACCGAGATCGGCGGATTCCCGCTTTCGGCCACCCTCACTTACTTCACCCTGCTGCTCGTCCTTCAATATTTCCTGAGCGCGGCGAACGACGACTACGAGATCTCCGAGGAGATTCGTAACGGACTCATCAACCAGTTCCTCACCAAACCGATCAACTATCTCGGCTACCGCCTGAGTCTCTACTTCTCGGCGCGCATCGTCACCGGCGGCCTCTCGCTTCTTCCCGTGCTCGTCGCGCTGCCCCTTCTCGGCCCGCACCTCGCCCTGCCCGGCGCGGACCACCTGCCGCTTTATCTGATCGCCATTCCCGCTCTGCTTCTCTCCGCCCTCATCCAGTTTACCATCGCCTACTGCTTCGGCCTGCTGACTTTCTGGTTCCTGGAAATCCAATCCTTCGTCATTCTCTCCCTCGCGGTGGAGGCCGTGCTCGGCGGGCAAATCTTCCCCTTGGATCTCATGCCCGGCTGGTTCTACGAGATCTCCCGCTGGCTGCCCTACTACTACCAGATGTATTTCCCGGCCGCGCTGCTCACCGGCCGCATCACCGACCTCGGTCTCGCCGTCCAAGGCCTCGCCATCCAGCTCGGCTGGGCCGCTCTCCTTCTTGGCATCGCCAACGCGCTCTGGCGCCGCGGCCTCCGCCGCCACACCGCGGTCGGCGGCTAACCGCCTCTAGCCTCTAGTATCTAGCACCTAGCCACTAGACACCATGATCGCCGTCGTCACCCGCCACGCCCGCATCTGGCTCGCCAGCATCCGCTATTCGCTGGTGCGCGCCATGATGTTTCGCGGCGATTTTCTCATGTGGGCGCTCGTCGAGCTATTCTGGATGAGCGTCAACGTCCTGCTCGTCGGAATCATCTACAACCATACCGATAGCATCGCCGGATGGTCCCAATACGAGATGCTCCTCCTCGTCGGCACGACGCTCCTCGTGCAGCGCCTGTTGATGGCTTTTTTCTGGAGCAACCTCTTCGAAATGGGCCGCAACGTCCGCAGCGGGCACTTCGATTTCTTTTTGGCCCAGCCAGGCTCGCCGCTCTTCATGGTCTCTACGCGAAAGTTCGACCTCGACGGCTTCGTCAATGTCCCTGTCGCCCTGGCCGTCGTGGTCTACGCGGTGCACAAACTCGGCCTCGATCCCACGGCCGGCCAGATCGCCACCTACGCCGTCTTCGTTCTCTGCGGCCTCGCCCTCCACTATGCCACGCTGCTCACCATCATCTCGCTCGTTTTCTGGCTGCAAAGCGCCAAGGGCATCGAGGGCGGCTACTTCGGTCTCACCGAGTTTTCCCGCCTGCCCCGCGAGGCCCTGCGCGGAGCCGCCAACGTCGTCTTCGTCTACCTCCTGCCGGTCATCATCGTGAGCAATTTCCCCGCGCGGGTGCTCATCCACGGTTTCGAGCCCGGCCACGCCGCCTGGCTGATCGGCGCCACGGTTTTCTGGGTGGGAGTCGCCGTCACCGTTTTTCACGCCGGCCTGCGCCGCTACGCCAGCGCCTCGTCCTGACCGGGTTTCTCAAAAACACCAACGAGGGAAAACGAAACAAAAAAGCCCGGTCGCCCCAATGGAGCGCCGGGCTGAAAAACACCGCGAGCGGATCCTGGCTCAGATATGGATCGCTTCCTTGCTCGTGTCCGCGGCGGCCTCGGCGAGGGCCTCGGAGAGCGTCGGGTGGGCGTGGATCGTCTGGTGGACGTCCTCGACCGTGGCCTCAAGGCTCATCGCAAGACCATACTCGGCGATCAACTCGGTGGCATCGCTGCCGATGATGTGGGCGCCGTAGATCTCGCCGGTCTTGGC
>JBDLWD010000036.1:0-4509 GCA_039804465.1 Verrucomicrobiota bacterium
CCAGGCTCAGCAACGCGCCGATGAAGACGCTGGTCACTCCGGGGGATTTACGGTCAGCGAGGGATGCCATGGGGAAGAACGAGGGGGACAGCGATTCGGGCGGGATTCAAGCGCTCCGTCCTCCGGCGCGCAACGCGGTCTCCACCTGGCGAAACGCGGCGGCATAGGCGGAGCCGACAACCGCGAAACCGATGAAGAGAGTGAAGGTCATGAACGGCAGTCCGGTCACGAGCAGGCCGACCAGGGTCAGGGTCGGCGCGATCAGCACGGCCCCGGTGGTTCGCAACATGCGCGCCAGCAGCCAGAGGCGGAACGCATCGCGATAGTCCTCGCGCTTTTGGTAAAGATACAGGCTGCCCGCGGTGAGTGGAAAACAAAGCAGAAGCACCGGCATCATGGGCGTGTAACTAAACCAGCCCGCTCCCAGCCAATAAAGGGGCCGCGTCAGCACCCAGGCCACGACCAGCGGCACGAGGGTAAACACCAGAAAAATCACAAAGGCCGCCACACCGTTGAAAAAAAGCCGCCGCCAATCCTCCCACTCCGGCAATTCGAGCGGCTCCCCTCGGCGGGCACGGTTCACGATCTCGTAAAGGTAGCCGCAGGCGAAAAAGTGCGCCACCGGCACGGCCAGCAGCACCGCGCCGACCAGACACTTCAGAATCCAGGCCGGATCCGAGAAGAGACGTTTGCAAACGTGGTCGAGCGGGGGCATTTCAACGCGGATTTTCACTGGAATGCTCCGCGCGTCGATGGACTTCTCAACCAAATTAACCGTATTCGCCACCCGAGCCGAAGCCGCGCTCGACGCCTTGGTGCCTCCCCTGTCCGCCGGCTCCCCCGAAGGTCCGGCGCGCATCCACTCCGCCATGCGCTACAGCCTGCAGGCGGGCGGCAAACGACTCCGCCCCGTGCTCGCCCTGGCCGCCGCCGAGCTCGCCGGCGGCGAGGCCGGGGTCGCGGCCGCGCTTCCCGTCGCCGCCGCTCTGGAATGCGTGCACACCTACTCGCTGATCCACGACGACCTCCCGTGCATGGACGACGACGACCTCCGCCGCGGCCGCCCCACTTGCCATCGCGCCTACGACGAGGCCACCGCGCTCCTCGCCGGCGACGCGCTGCTAAACCAGGCTTTTTTGATCCTCGCCGAAAACTACGCGGCCCGGGCCCCCCTGGGCCTGCGTCTCGTGCGCGAGCTGGCCGACGCCGCCTCCGGGCGACGCCTCGTTGGCGGACAGATGCAAGACCTGCTGGCGGAAAGCGCGGCCGCCCAGGGCCGTCCGCCTGCCACCACGGCCGACCTCGAATTCATTCACTTGAACAAAACCGCCGCCATGCTCGAGGCCTCCCTCGTATGCGGCGGATTGGCCGGTGGAGTCGACGAGGACGGCGTTCGCCTCCTCCGCCTCGCGGGTCGCCATCTCGGACTGGCCTTTCAAATCGTCGACGATGTGCTCGATGCCACGGCCGACACGGCGGAGCTCGGAAAGACCGCCGGCAAGGACGCCCGCGCCGGCAAAGCCACCTACGTCAGCCTGCACGGCCTTGAAACCGCCCGCCGGCTCGCCGCCGAGGAAACCGCCCGCGCGCACGCGACTTTTCAAGCCCTGCCCGGTGACGCGGCATTCCTGCTCCACCTCGCCCACAGTATGCTTCAGCGGAAAAACTGACCCGCGTCCGCGAGGGCCCCTACGCTCCCCCGCTCCAAGCGTGCGCAAATAAAAACGCCCCGGGGCCTTGCGGCGCCCGGGGCGAAACTGGCGGAGAGAGGGGGATTCGAACCCCCGATAGGCTTTTACACCTATAACGCTTTAGCAAAGCGCCGCTTTCGGCCACTCAGCCATCTCTCCGGAACAGAGCGCGAAAAAGGGTGCGCCGCACGCAAAGCGCAAGGTCGATTTTCAATCCGGCCGAGTTCTCGGCCCTTAAAAACGCCCGCGCCGCTTTTTTTCGCTCACCCGCGCGGTGCCCCGCCGCAGCGGTTGACACCCGCCCCGACCCTCCGCTTTGCTGACCGATCCCGTCCCGTAACCTCTCCGCCATGAATTCCGAAGCCATCGCCGCGCTCCTAGCCAAAACCCCGTCCCTTAAGACGGCCAAATCCAAGTTGGAGGCGATGGAGCCGGGTGCCTACTGCGTTCACAAGAGCTGGGGCTTTGGCCGCATAAAGAGCTACGACGAGGCCGCATCGAAGCTCATCATCGATTTCAAGACCAAGCCCGGCCACTCGATGGATCCGGCATTCTGCGTCGGCACCCTCGATATCCTCCCCGCCAATCATCTTCTGGTGCGCAAGGAGACCGAGCCCGCGGTCATCGCCAAACTCGCCGCCGACTCACCCGCCCAGCTCCTGATCGAGGCCCTCGCCGCCTACCCGAACTCCGCCGCCACCCAGATCGAGGTCGAAATCGTGTTCGCCCAGGTGCTGGGTGAGGAGAAATTCAAGAAGTGGTGGGCCGGAGCCAAGAAGGCCATCGCGAAGGACCCGCGCATCGCCACGCCGGTCAAGAAGACCGAGTGCTTCTTCCTCCGCGAGACGCCCGTCTCCGCCGAGGACGAGATCACCGAGGCGTTCAACTCCACCCGTTCCGCCCGTCGTCGCATCCAGCTAGCCGAGCAATTGCTCGACGCCTCCGAAAAGGGCAACGCCAAGACCGACCTCGCCGCCATCCTCGCCGGCCTCGCCGAGGCGGTGAAGACCTCCAACCAACTCGACGCGGCCGAGCGCCTCTACGGAGCCTCCGTGCGCGACCGCCTCGCCGCCCTCGCCGGAATCGACTCCGCCCCGCTCGACCCTTCCCAAGTCTCCCTGGTGGCCAATGTCCGCGACCTGCCCGCCATCGTCGAAAAACTCCCCGTCAATTTCCAAGGCACCTTCCTGGAGCTGGTGAAAGAGGCCCATCCCCTCGAGCACCGCGATATCGTCATCGGCCTGCTCAAGGTCTCGCAGGGCAAGTTCACCACCGAGTGCATCAACTTCCTCGTCGAGAACGGCCACGGCGAAGAGCTCGCCGCCACCTTCAAACGCTGGATGGCCGAGCAAAATCTCCGCGCGCCGGTTCTCCACTGGATCGTCAAGAACCGTGGTTCGAAGAAATTCTCAAAGCTGCTGGGCGACATGGTCTCGCCCCGCCTGCTCTCCGCCATTTTCTACGCCATCGATTACGAGGCGTTGCAATCCGCCTCCGCCCGCCGCATCCCGCTGGCCGACTCCCTGAGCGAAGACGCGGAACTCATTCCCGACCTCCTCGCCACCGCCACCGTGGAGACCGCCCGCGACCTCGCTCACGCGCTGCTCCTCAACCAGGGCTTCGAGGACCTCACCAAGAAGTCGCTCCTCGCCCGCTTCATCAAACTGTTCCCCTCCATCCAGACCGTCCTCTCCGGCGAGAACGAATCCAAGGAGGAGCAACTCCTCGTCTCCCGCGACAGCTACGAGCGCAAACGCGAGGAGCTCGAGCTCATCATCTCCAAAAAGATCCCGGACAACTCCAAGGCCATCGCCGCCGCCCGCGAGCACGGCGACCTCAAGGAGAACTCCGAATACAAGATGGCCAAGCAGGACCAGGCCGTCCTCATGGCCCAAAAGGCCCAGCTCGAGAAAGACCTCGGTCGCGCCCGCATCACCGACTTCAAGGAGGTCGGCGTCGAGGTCGTCGGCGTCGGCAGCGTCGTCGAAACCAAACTCGCCTCCAGCGGCAAGACCGCGCGCTACACCCTGCTGGGCGCCTGGGACTCCGTGCCCGATCAAAACATCATCTCCTACAAGACCCCGCTCGGCCAAGCCCTGCTGGGCAAGAAGGCCGGGGACACCGTCAAGGTGAAGATCGGCACGGACGAAGAAGCCTACACCGTGACCGCCTTGAGCCGTTATGTGAGCTAAAGCGCTTCCAGCCAGCCTGCTCGCCTTAAAAAAGGCCGCGCCCTTCAAGGCGCGGCCTTTTTTTTCGGGAAAAGCCGAACTCATTACACTTAAAATCAATAATTTAGAAAAGAGTGAAAATCTCTGCTTGATACCGGAGCCCAAGATCCCGATGTTCTGCATCGTTCCTCTGCTTAGCAGAGGATTTTGGGGTAACTAAGAAAGCAATGGCCGGACGCCTAGGGGTAGGCGTCCGGCCTCTTAATTTTATACCGGTCGCTTTGAATCGGTAACCGGGCTCAAGACGAGCCAATGGCCACCCGCCGTGGAGAACAAACGCTCCAAACATTGCCAAGCCGGCCTCATGCAGCTGGGGGAACGGATTCTCCCGTCAAAATCTGACCCTAAACTGCATGTCCCGGCAAAGGCTTAGGGACCTCAAATTTTCGACTGCGGCTAAAGTGGAGTGGATCACCCGGATGCAAACCGATCGATACGTGCCCATCTGCCAATACGCGGTCAACCGAGACGGTTCTTTGCCCGCGCCGAGCCGGCGGTATCCGCAGTTCCGATAATCCTATAAGTCGCAGTTCGCTTGAAGAGGGAGGAACGCAAGTTGCTTAGGCGAGGGTGAATGAGCGATTTGA
>JBDLWD010000037.1:0-2858 GCA_039804465.1 Verrucomicrobiota bacterium
GATGGCGGCGAAGGCGGGGCGCAGCGCGGGCGGGATGGTCTCGCGCAGGGTTTTGACAAAGGCGTCGAAGTGCTGCGCGGTGGTGGCGGAGTTAAGCTTGTCGGTTTCGAGGCCGGCGAGCCCGGGGAGCGCAGGGCCGATTTTGCTGCCGTTGTTGGCGTGGCCGATGCGAAGGACAACCCAGTCGCCGGGCGGGGCGTCCCAGGTGAGCGTGCCATCGGGGGCGAGGTGGTCGCATAGATCGATCACGCGGTCGCGCGGAATGATCGTGTCGGCGGGAACGGTGGCATCGGGCGCTGCGCTGCGGGTGCCGCGATAGCCGACCCACGTTTTCCAATAGAGCGCCTTCATTTCGAAGTCCTCGATCAGGGGCTTCGGTTTTCCATCGGGCTTGAGGACCGGCGGGGGCGTCACGGGCACGGCATAGACGGCGAGGTCACGATAGTCGGGACCAGAGCGCGCGGGTTGCGGGAGCCGGCCTGTCCAGCTGGCGCCGCCCGGCACGCGGGTTTCGCTCGCGAAGACCGACTGCATGCCTTGCTCGGGCTTCACCCAAGGGCCGCCGCTGCCGAAGTAGCCGACGCCGTTGTTCATGTTAATCTCGAGCCCAAGGCGCGAGGCCTCCGAGATCGTGTGGCCGAACAGCTCGCGCCAGCCCTCATCGAAGAACTTCACCGGGCCGGGCGGCGTGCCCTGGTCCACGTCGAGGATGAGCGCGCCGCCGATGCCGACGCGTTTCATCGCCTCGAGATCGGCGGTGATGCCCTCACGGCTGACGTTGCTGTTCAGCCAGGTCCAGTAAACCCAGGGACGCGCCGAGCCGGGCGGCGTGGCGAAGTCCGAGCGCAGCCCGCCGATGGAATTGGCGTTCGCGTCAGGCAGGACGGACTGGGCGCACGCAAACACGCAGGCAAACGCGGCGACGACGCGCCGGAATGATGGCGAGCGATGCGAAGGCGAGTTCATGCGGCGAACGGACTCAGCACACGACCGCGATTTCGAGACCGAGGAGGGCGGCGAGTTTTTTCAGTTTCGGCATGATGTGGCCGACGCCGACCGCACAGTGATGGGCGGGGCCGTGGGTGTTCCACTCGTTGACGAAACGGCGCGCGCCGATGCGGAAGCGGTAGCGGCTGTTGGTGTTGCCGATTTCGAGGATGGGGCCGGGCACGGATTCGCCCTCGGCGGCGAGGAGCTTGAGTTTACCGTCGCGGGTCTGCACCACCGAGAGCAACGTCACGGGGCCGTGCTTGACCGACATCTCGACGGAGAGGCCACGACCGACCTTGCCGTGGTAAACCGAGAGCGGGCGGACCTTCGTGCGACCCTCGGCAATGGCGATGTGGCCGGGACCGTCGTGGCCCATGAGGACAACGTCGTCAGTGAAATCCATGGCGTAGTATTCGGTGAAGGAGCCGCCGACGCCAAAGCTGTCCATGATCTTCATCGCCTGGGCGTTTTTGATCTCAAGCTCGCCGGCCACGGGCACGCCGCGGGCGGTGAGGAGCGAGTTTCCGAGGATGATGGAGGAGATCGCGTCCTCGTTGTCGACGTTGCCGGTTCCCATGTAGTAGTAGGCGAGCGAGCCGAGGCGATGCTCGGCGACGAGCCGGTCGAGCGCCACGGAGGTGCGGGCGGCGCGGGCGAGCTCGGCAGGCGGGCAGTCCGGCTGCACGTCGAAGGAGGCCTGAAATTCCGCGACGCGGGCGGCGATCTGTGTATCCGTGATTTCACGACGCAGGGCGGCGAGTTCGTCCACCTCAACGATCTCGATGTGACCGCCGAAGTGGGCGCACTGCTGGGTGAGGTCGGAGTAGATGTCCAACATGCCGTTGTAGTAGTGGCCCATCACGCCGAGGCGGTTGTGCTCCATGATGTGGGCGACGCGTGCGGCGTCGATCCAAGCATCGATCTCGGCCCAGGCCTCGCGGTCCTCGTGCAACATGCCGGTGACTTGGTGGAAGGGCACGTCGCAGCGGTTGAAGACGTTGGCGATCTCGGGCACGGGGCACGCGCCGCAGTGGGCCAGCCACTCGCCGGTCATGGCGGTGCGGTCGCCAATACGATTGAAGGATGCGTAGTCGAGCGCGGCGGCGGGCTGGAGGTTGAGGATGATGACGGGCACCTTGGCGCGGCGCACCACCGGCAGGACGGTGGAGGACAGCGCGTAGGTGGTGACGTGGAGGAAGATTAGGTCCACGTCGGCTTGGCGGAAGGCGTGGCCGGCGGCCTGGGCTTTTTCGGGGTTATCGATGAGCCCGAGGTTGACGATCTCCACTCCGGGACGCGCGATCCGTCCGGCGACGATCTCGACATAGCCGCGCAAGCGCGCTTCGAGACCGGCGAACTGGGGCCAATACGTGTCGAGACCGATGCCGAATAGACCGATTTTAACGGGGTTCATGGATGACTTGGGGGGATTAGAATATCAGGTGGCACCCCATACGAACATGGCAGCAATGACACAATGCATACACGAAATGACATTAATTTAAGCGATTACGCTGGCCTAGATTTCACGGGCTAAAAGCTCGGCTCTTCGACTCAGGGTTAATACATTTTTTGCACGCATCAGATGAAAAACTATTTTCGCTATTTTCCTGTTTCCCCTCGGACCCGGATTTGGGGTTGCGAGATCGGTGCGATCGGACGCACCCGCATACCCGCTGGAGCTCCCTATCCGTTAGCCCGTCATCCTGACGACCATCACTTTCAATGGGAACGTGGGCGAATCTTGGAGAGCCTGCAGATCGTGTTCATCCCCGAAGGCTCGGGAGTGCTGGAAACAGGGCGACCAGGCGCAACGACACGGGTTTTGGCTGGAGATGTATTTCTGGTATTCCCCGATGTGTGGCATC
>JBDLWD010000038.1:0-12094 GCA_039804465.1 Verrucomicrobiota bacterium
TCCCGGAGGCAGCCAGACGCGGCGGGCGAAGCGTGCGAGGTGACGAACGGCCTTGCCCGGCACGCGATTCGACTCGTGCAACGCGACCGGCACACCGTGGAGGCGGCCGGCGAGGATGACGCTCGCGGTGGTGAACCCGCCGAAGCCGACGATGGCATCGGGCCGCTCCCCGCGCACGAGACGAATGCCGGCGGCGAAACCCTTGCCCTGCGAAACCAAAAAGCGGCCCAGCACGCCGGGATGAAGACCGAAAGGCGTGCCCGGGATGGGCGCGAAACGCAGGGCGGGATATTTGGCCGAGAGGCGCGCATCCACTTTCTTTTTGCTGATAAGAAGGATGGCCCGGTGACCGCGCTCGGCCAGGCCCTCGGCCAGAGCGATGCCGGGCGAGAGGTGTCCGCCGGTGCCGCCGCAGGAAAGCAGGAAAACGCGCGATCGGGCCGCCGAACCGGCAGAAGCCGCGGCGGCGGGCACGATGAGCGGAGCGGTGGCGGACGCGGCGTTCATCCGAGAAAATCGCGGCTGCCAGGCAGGACGTGCTCGCGCACCCAGGCGCGGCGGGTGTTGACCAGCACACCGATAAGCATGCCCATGAGCATAAGGTTGGACATGCCGGCGCTCACGAAAGGAAGCGACATGCCCTTGGTGGGCAGTCGCCCGGTGACGACGCCGAGGTTCACGATCGCCTGCAGGGCGATGATGAGCAGACAACCGGCGACGAGCAGGTATTGAAACTGGTTGGGCGCGCGGCGCAGGTGGAGCAGGCCGGCGATGAACATCAAAGCGAAAAGCGCCACGGCGCCGAGCGTGACGAAGAGCCCCAACTCCTCGCCGACGATGGCGAAGATGAAGTCGGTGTGCGCCTCGGGCAGGTAGTTCATCTGCTGGCGTCCCTGGCCAAGGCCGACGCCACCGATGCCGCCGGAGGCGAACGCGAGGATGGCCTGGTAAAGCTGATACGTGCCGGCGTCCTTGTTGCCCTCGACATCGAGGAAGGCGAGGAAACGGGTGAGGCGATTCGGGTTCAGTAAAACCGCTACGGTGAACAGCGAAACGAGGCCGCCCATGCTCAACAAGATGTAGCGCCAGCGGGCGCCGGCCAGAAACAGCAGCACAACGCCGACGAACGCGGTGAGCGCGGTGGTGCCGAAATCGGGCTGGAGCATGATGGGCCCGGCCAGCAGGCCGATGAGCGCGAGCGGCAGGGCGAAGCCGCTTTTGAACTCCTGCATGCGCGACTGGTTGATCGCAAGGTAGTGGGCCAGAACGAAGACGAGGCCGATCTTGGCCAGCTCCGAAACCTGGAAGCGCACCGGGCCGAGGCCCAGCCAGCGGCGCGAGCCGTTCACGCTGATGCCTATGCCCGGAATCGCGACAAGCAGGAGCAACAAGAGCACCACGCCGGCGACATACCAGACGTGGCGACGCAGGTATTCGAGGTTCACCCGACTGCACACAAAACCGGCGCCAGCAGCGAGTCCGAGCCCAAGGACCTGTTTCCAAAAGAATGTGGCCGACCGAAACGCGGTGGCGCTGAACACCGCGATCAGGCCCAGCACGGAAAGAGCGGCGGCGCACACGAGAACGACGGCGACCGGCCCCAGGCCGGCTTCGCGAGAAGCGGGCGCCGAGGGGTCGGGCAGATCAAGTTCGCGCTGGCTCATCCGGAACCGGTGTGTCGCTGGGCGTTGAAACCGAGGGAAGGGCGGGCGCGACTCAGTCGATGCGAATGACCGGAACGGCCATGGGCTCGATGACGGCGGGCGGAGCCACCGGGGCCACCGGAGTAGGCGCGGACTCCTCGACGGGCACGGTGGGAATGACCGGTGCTGGCGCAGGAGCCGGGGCTACGGGCCGGGGGGCGGCGGCTTTGGCGCCGGCGGGCAGCCTGAGCACCTGGCCGACGCGCAGCTTGGCGGGATCGGTGATGGTGTTGAGCGTGGCGAGATCTCCGACCTTCACGCCGTGTTTTTTGGCGATGCTGCCGAGAGTGTCGCCGGGCACGACGGTGTAGCTTCCGGAGCCGGCGCGCGTGGAGGCGACGGCGGCGGGAGAGGCGGCGGAGGAAGAGGTAAGCGGCACGGCGTTGCCGGGGATGACGAGTTTCTGGCCGACGCGCAGGCCGTCGCCAGAGAGGTTGTTGGCGGCGCGGAGGGCGCCGACCGTGGTGCCGTGGCGGCGGGCGATGCCGCCGAGGGTGTCGCCGGACTTCACCTCATAGGTATTGGCCGCATCGGTGTCGGGCGCGGGCGGAGCGGCCTTGGCGGGCACGACGATCTGCTGGCCAAGGCGGAGCGTGGCGGACTTGGCCAGCTGGTTGGCGGCGGCGAGTTCATCGACGGTGATGCCGTATTTCCTAGCGATGGACCAGAGGCTATCGCCTTTGGCCACGGCGTGAGTGGCGTTGGTCGCGGCGGGTGCAGGGGCGGGCGCGGCCTCGGGAGCGGCGGAAGGACGGGTGGGCGCGAAACGCACGCCGACCTCGGTGGAGGCGACGGGCTCGGCGGAGACCGGAGCCACGGGCGCGACCGGGGCGGGAACTGCGGAGACCGGCGAGACGGGATTGAGATCGGTGTTGCCCATCGAGGCGGGCGCCGGGGCGATGCTGTCGACCGGAGTCACGCCGGAGCCGGAATTGGCGGCGAGGGTGTCCTCGGGCCTGGGCTTTTGCTTGCCGGTGGAGCGGCAGCCGGGTGTCGCAAAGATAACGGTGAGGACGGCGAGGTGCGCGCCGACGACGAGGCCGAATACGTTGAGGAGTTTCATTGGGTATGTGCTGTGTTGATAAAGGTGAAAAATACGGGCGGGGTGTCAGGCGCGGGCGGGGTCGGAGGCGAGTTTTCGCACGAGATTGACGAACTGGTCACCGCGCTCGGCGTAGCTTGCGAACTGGTCGAGGCTGGCGAAACCGGGGCTGAGCAGGACTTGCTCACCGGGGAGGACGATCCGGGCGAGCACGCCGACCGCGGAGGCGAGATCCTCGCAGACGGTGTGGGCTAGGCCGGCCTGAGAGCAGGCGGCGGCGAGGGTATGGCGTGTCTCGCCGATGAGCGCGACGTGGCGGACGCGCGGTGCGATGCGCCGGACGAAGCCGGCGATGTCGCCGCCCTTGGACTTGCCGCCAGCGAGCAAGAGCACCGGCGACTGAAAGCTCGCGAGCGCGGCCTCGGCGGCGTGGAAGTTGGTGGCCTTGGAGTCGTTCCACCATGTGGCGCCGAGAGCCTCCCCCACCCTTTCGAGTCGATGCCGGGCGGGCGCGAATGTGCGGGCGGCTGAGTAAAGAATGCTCTCGCGCAGCCCGGCGGCGCGCCACCAGGCGGCGACGAGGAGGAAGTTTTCCCGCTGTGGATAGTCGGCGAAAAGCGTTCCCTGAAGCAGGATGTCGCCCGGCTCGCCCTCGGTGGGCACGCAGGACTCGGCGGGCAGGGTTTGCCCGAAAAGCTCGGCGTGGCGACGCACGCTGGAACCGACATGCACATGGCCGCCGATGCAGCGCTCAAGCAGGCGCCACTTGGCGGCGAAATAGCCCTCCATCGTGCCGTGGCGTTCAAGGTGATCCTCGGCGAGGTTGGTCCAGATCACGCTGTCCGCGCGGAAATGGCGGAACGTCTCCGACTGGAAGGAACTCACCTCGCAGACCGCGATGGAATCGGGACCGCCACCTCCGCGATCCACGACGAGTTGCGACAAGGGGAAACCAATGTTGCCCGTCGCGGTGGCGTCGCGCCCGGCCGCCGAAAGCGCGTGGGTAAGAAACTCGGTGGTGGTTGTCTTTCCGTTGGTGCCGGTGATGGCGACGATCGAGCCGCGCCAGAAAAGCGCGGCGAAATCCAGCTCTCCGAGGCAAAGCGCGCCGCAGGTGCGGGCGAGGGAGAGCCATGGGTGGGTGGGCGCGAATCCGGGTGAATATAGCACCAGCCCGTGCCGCTCGGCGTCGGCTGCGGCGAAGGTCCGGCCCGCGCCGTCCGCGCCCGAGGCATCGTAGAGGGAGACCTCGGCGCCCAACTCGCGAACGAGATTCGTCAACGCGCGGCCGCTCACGCCGGCGCCGAGGACGGCGACCTGGCGGGAGAGGAGCGAGCGGATGAAATCAGGCGGGCGGAGCATCGGGCGTGAAAATTAACGGAGCTTAAGCGTCGCGAGGCCGGCGAGGGCGCACATGAGCGAGATCACCCAGAAACGCAGGACGACCTTGGTCTCGGGCCAGCCTAGTTTTTGGAAATGGTGGTGGATGGGGGCCATCTTGAAGAAGCGCTTCCCCTCCCCCGTCGGGCTGCGGCGTTTGGTGTATTTGAAGTAGCCGACCTGGATCATCACCGACAGCGCCTCGACGACGAAGACGCCGCCGACGATCACGAGGGTGAGCGGCTGCTGGACCATGAAGGCGATGACGCCGATGAGGCCGCCGAGCGCGAGCGAGCCGGTGTCGCCCATGAAGACCTCGGCCGGATGTGAGTTATACCAAAGGAAGGCCATGCCCGCGCCGACCAGCGCGGCGCACATGACGGCGAGTTCCCCGGTGCCGGGCACGAAGGAGATCAGAAGATACTTCGCGATGATGGCGTTGCCGGCGGAGTAGGCCATGATGCCGTAGACCAGCGCCACGGTGATGGTGCAGCCGATGGCGAGGCCATCGAGGCCGTCGGTGAGGTTTATCGCGTTGGAAAAACCCACGATCCAGAAGAACATCATAACGAACAGGCCGACGAGACCAAGCCCGGCGCCGAAGACGAAGACGGGCTCCTTCAGAAACGGCAGCCAGAGCTCGCGGATTTTTTCCGAGCTGTCGGGGTGAAGCACGAGGGCGACCAGGGCGAAGAGCGTGACCAAAGTCTGCCACATCATCTTCTCGCGGGAGCTGATGCCGTCCTTGTTCTTGCGCACGGCCTTCAGGTAGTCGTCGCGAAAGCCGACCGCGGTGAGCGCGGCGTAGACGAAGAGCGCTACGCACACCCAGACGTTGGGCTCGGCCCAGAGGACGGTGCTGACGAAGACGGAGAAAAAGATGAGCAGGCCCCCCATCGTCGGGGTGTTCTTCTTGTCGAAGCGGGAGGCGAGATCGCCGGTGCGCGTATCGTCGTAGTGCTGGCCGAACTTGAGCCGGCGCAGGTGGGCAATGAGCCAGGGACCGATGACGAAGCCGATCACGGTGGCGGTCAGCGCGCCGAGCAGGGCGCGGAACGTGAGGTAGCGCAGGAGGCGGAGAGGCCCCCAGAGGTGTTCATAATCGGCGAGGAAAGAGAGCACGGTGCGAAGAAAGAATCAGTGTGCGGCGGGAGGCGCGCCGGCCGGCGCGAGGACCGACTCCAGCCGGTAGCGGCGGGAGCCCTTCATGAAGACCGCGCCGGCGAAGACCTCGAAGCGCGCGCGGAGCGCGTCGAGATCGGGCACGGCGACGACAGCGGAATGGGCGGCGCCGACCACCACGGCCTCGGCGGCGGACGGCGCGGCGAGCACGACTGCGGCGTCGCCCGGACGCAGGGCGGCGGCGAGAGCCGCGCCGAATTTATGGTGATAGGAAACGGACTCGGCTCCAAGCTCCTCCATGCCGCCGATGACATAGAGCCGGGTCTGGTCGGCCGGGGCGACGGCCGCGAATACGGAGAGCGCGTCGTGCATCGAGGCCGGGTTGGCGTTGTAGCAATCGACGTAGAGCCAGCGGCCGCGCTCGTCGCGACGGAGTTCTCCGCGCAGAGCGGCGGGACGCCAGCCGCCGAGCCGGGCCTGGGCGGCGGCGGGAGTGACGCCGAGGCTGAGCGCGGCGGCGAGGGCAAGCGCGACATTCGAGGCCATGCCGTCGGAAACGCGGCGGCACGCGAAAGAGTGCTCCGAACCGTCGAGGACGAAGGCGACGCGCGTCTCGTCGGCGCCGTGGACGACGCGCGGCTCGAGCGCGATCGCGGGGGCGGCGAGCTCGCGAAACGCGGGATAGGCGAGGCAGGCGGCGGGGAAAAATTTGCGCGCGCCGGGGCGGGCGCCGGCGGGCAGCTTCGCCTTTTCGCGGGCGACGCCGTCGAGCGAGCCGAGCGCCTCCAGGTGGGCGGGGCCGACGAGCGTGATGACCGCGAGGTCGGGCTCGATCATGGCGGCGAGCGGAGTCATATCGCCCGGGCCGCCGATACCGGCCTCGATGACGGCGCGGCGATGTTTCGCGGGATCGAGCCGCAACAGGGTGAGCGGCACGCCGAGGTGGTTGTTGAGATTGCCCTCGGTGGCGAGCACGTCGCCGGGAGTCTCGGAGAGCAGCAGTGCGAGCAGTTCCTTGGTGGAGGTCTTGCCGGCGCTGCCGGAGACGCCGACCACGGGACCGGAAAAAGCGCGGCGGTGGGCGCCGGCGATTCGTTGGAAGGCGGCGAGCGGGTCGTCGACCACGAGCTGGGGCAGCGAGAGCGCGGGATCGGGCGTGGAGACGATGGCCGCGGCGGCACCGGCCGCCTGGGCGGCGGGGAGAAAGTCGTGCCCGTCGCGTTTGTCGGTCTTTAGCGCCACGAAGCACTGGCCTGGGGCAAGCTGCCGCGAATCGATCGTGAAGCCCGTCACCGGCGCATCCCCGCCGGGAAGGCGGGTCCAGCGGCCGAAGGAGGCGGCGGCGATAAACTCGGGGGCGAAGACAGGCACGGTTGAGCGAGGAGCTTGGGGCTAGGAGCTAGGAGCAGGGCGCAGGCGTTTGAGCGGTATGAGTTCGCGCACGACCTGGCGGTCGTCGAAGGGCGTGATGGTGTCGGTGAACTCCTGGTAGGTCTCGTGGCCCTTGCCCGCGACGAGCAGACAGTCGCCGGGGCGGCAGAGGTCGAGGGCTAGGCTGAGAGCGCGGCGACGGTCCTCGATCCAGGTGAATTTTTCAGGGCGAGTGACGCCCGCGCGCATGTCGTCGAAGATGGCGGCGACGGTCTCGCCACGGGGATTGTCGGCGGTGGCGATGGCGAGGTCGGCGCATTCTTCGACGGCGCGCGTCATAAGGGGGCGCTTGGCGCGGTCGCGGTTGCCGCCACAGCCGAAGACGCAGATGACGCGGCCGGGCGTGATGCCGCGGAGCATGCCGAGGGCGTTGCGCAGGGCGTCGTCGGTGTGGGCGTAGTCGACGAGGACGTTGAAGGCCTGGCCCTCCTCGATGCGCTCCATGCGGCCGGGCACGCCGGGGAAGCAGGCGAGCCGGGCGAGAAATGCGTGGGGATTGCGGCCGAGCCCGTAGGCGACCGCGACCGCGGCGAGGACGTTGGCCACGTTGTAGCGACCAAGCAGCGGCGAGCGCACGCGCGCGCGGCCCTCGGGCCAGACGAGGGTGAAGGTGGTTTCCTTGAAACCGAGCGCGACATCCTCGGCGCGCACCACGGCTTCGGCGGATTCGCCGTAGCCGACGACGCGCGAGGCGCCGGCGGGGATCATACCAATGAGACGGCGGCCGTAGGCGTCATCCTGGTTAATGGCGCAGACCGGCGGCACGCGGCCGACCTCGCCGGTGAAAAGGCGGGCCTTCACCTGGAAATAGGCCTCCATCGTGCCATGGTAGTCGAGGTGGTCCTGGGTGAGGTTGGTGAAGACGGCGGCGGCGAACTCCATGCCGAGGACGCGGCGCTGATCGATGCCGTGGGAGCTCACCTCCATGGCGGCCTCGCGGCAGCCGGCGTCGCGCATCTGCGCGAGCATGCCGAAGATGTCGGGCGCCTCGGGCGTGGTCTTGAAGGACGGCACGGTGCGCGCGCCGAGGTCGTAGTTGATGGTGCCGAGCAGGCCGACGCGCGGGCCGTCCTCGAGGAAATGCTTCACCAGGTGCGTGACGGTGGTCTTGCCGTTGGTGCCGGTGACGCCGACCACGGCGAGCTCGCGGTCGGGGGCGCGGTGCAGACGGCGGGCCGCGCGCGCGAGGGCGGCGCGGGGATCGGCTACCTGGAGGAAGGTGACCTTGGCGGGCGCGGCGGCGGGCGCGGCGGCGGAAACTATGGCCACTGCGCCACGGCTGAGAGCCTCGGCCACATGCGTGAACCCGTCGGTGCGGAGACCGGGCAGGGCGAAAAACACGGAGCCAGGCACGACCCGGCGGCTGTCCATCACGATTCCGGAGACGGGGCGGTCGAGCGGACCGCGCGAGGAGAGAATCTCGCCGTCGGCGAAAAGATCGGAGAGCGAGGGAGCCATTTGGAGGACGCGTTGGTAGGGAGTGAGCGCGCCGGAACCGCGGGGTTCTCCGCGAGGAGCGCGGGCGGGCGCGCCGCGACGGCGGGCGCGGGGCGCGGCGGGGGCCTCGAGATCGGCCACCGCCGCGGCTGCGAAGGCCCGGACGAGCGAGTAGTCCTGAGACAGGTAACCGATCACGGGCGGCCTCCCTTCGGATCGTTCCAGGCGACCAAGGGCGAAGCGCCGAGCGGGGCGGCGGGCTTGATGTCGAGATACTGGATGAGCTGCTCGGCGATTTTTTTGAAGCTGGGCGCTGCCACAACCGAGCCATAGGCGGTGCCGCCGGCGGGCGGCTTGCCGTCGTCGACGATGACGGTGATGACCACGCGCGGCCGGCTGGCGGGGAAGAAGCCGGCGAAGGAGCCGATATGGTTGCGCTCCGAATAGCGTCCGTTGATGAGCTTTTGCGCGGTGCCGGTCTTGCCCGCGACCTCGTAGCCTGGGATGGCGGCGACCTTGGCGGTGCCGTCGACGGACGCGACCTTTTGCAGCATACGAGCCATCGCCTCGGCGGTGGCGGGCGCGATGGCGGTGCGGCGCACGGCAGGGCGAAACGCGTAGACGACCTCCCCCAGCGAGTCGCGCACCTGGCGGATGACCTGGGGGCGAAACAACTGCCCGCCGCTGGCGATGGTCCCCATGCCGAAGTGGATTTGGAGCGGAGTGGCGGCGACGGAGTAGCCGGCTGGTATGCGGGTGATGTCGATGCCGGACCATTTTTTGGGATCGGCGAGCAAGCCAGGCTCCTCGCGCCCGAGCGGGAAGCCTGAGCGCTCGCCGAAACCAAAGGCGCGGGCGTAGTCGTAAAGCTTTCGCTCGCCGAGCAGCATGCCGACCTGGGCGGTGCCGACGTTGCTGGACTTTGCGATGACCTCCGCGAGCGTGAGCGGATGATCATAGCGGTGGTCGTCGCGCATAAAGCGGCGCGGCTTTCCGTTGAAGAGGATGCTATCGAGCGTGCAGTCGAAGGTGCTGGCCGGTCGGACGAGCCCCTCGTTCAGCGCGCCGGCGATGGCAACGATCTTGAAGGTGGAGCCGGGCTCGAGCAGGTCGGTCGCGGCGAAGTTGCGCTGCTTCTCGATAGGAGTGGTGGAAAACTCGTTGAGGTCGAAGGTGGGATGGTTTGCGAGGCCGAGCAGGAAGCCGGTGTGGGCGTCGCTGACGATGATGGTGGCTTTTTCCGGGCGGAACTTTTCGACCAGGGCGGCCATCTCCTGCTCAACGACGTGCTGGACGGCGGTGTCCAGGGAAAGCACCACGCTCCAGCCATCGGAGGCGGGCACCTCGCGCTCGCGGAACTCGGCGCGCTCGACGCGCTTTCCGTCGCGCTCGATCTCGCGCCAGCCAGCGATGCCGCGCAGGTAGGTGTCGGCGAAGGCCTCGACGCCGCCGGAAGGGACGTCCTCCTTGTTGACGAAGCCGATGACGTGGGCGGCGAGGGCCTTGTGCGGGTAGACGCGGCGGTAACGGCGCTCGAAGGTCAGGCCGGCGACCTTCAGCGAGGCGATCCGGGAAAATTGCTCCTCGGTGACGCCCTCGCGCAACTTGACGAAACGGGCGCGTATGCGGCCGTCGACCGCCTCGTCGCCTTTGTCCCGCTCGATCGGGACGTCACGCCAGGCGGGTGTGAAAGCGGCCTCGATCTCGGCGGGCGGGGCATCAAGCAGGGAAGCGAGGCGCGCGCGCAGGTCGCGCTGCTCGGCCTCGAAGCGGGCCTGGCGGCCGGGCAGCTTGAGAGATTCGATCTTCTCGGGCAGGGCCCAAGGGTCGACCGCGAGGGTGATGTCGGTCTTGCTGGTGGCGAGCAGGTCGCCGCTGGCGTCAAGGATGTCGCCTCGACGGGCGGGATCCACCACCACGCGGCGGCGCGTGTCCTCGATCTGGGCGAGGTAGTGATCGCGCTCGGCGACGTGCAGTTCGACCAGCCGGTGCGCGACGACGACGAAGCACGCGACGACGACGCCGGAGACGAGATAGAGGCGGGCGTTGTGGGCGAAGCCGCGTGCGGTCATCGGCTCAGCGCTGAGCGCCTCCTCCCATGTTGAATCGGACTGGAACGACGACGCGTCCGTTTTCGGATGCGAAAATCTCGGCGTTTCGCTTGGCGGCGAGACGGTTGGTAACCGATTCGTCGACGCGCACAAGTCGAGCCTCGACCGGGGGGACCAGGCCGAGACCGAGGGCCTGGTTTCGGCGGGCCAGCTCATCGGGCGACTGCTCGGCCGCGATGGCGCCGCCGACCTCGGCGATGCGACGCTCGGTCTCGACCGCGCGCTGCTCGAGCACGCGGGCGGTGTTGGCCGATACAGAGATCTTGTGGCGCAGGTCGACGATGGCAAATCCCAGGCCGCCGCCCGCGCCGAGGACGACCAGCGCGGCGACGAGGAGCTGGGTTGCGAAGGCTCTGGGAAGGCGTGGGTTCATTTTCGGCGGAACGAAATCGGGGAAGAGATTGTGAGTAAGTTCAGGACGGATACGTGTCTTGCCTCTATGGATACCGTTGCGCGTAACCGGTGAATAACTACAGTTTCCTCGCGGCCCGGAGGCGGGCGGACCGGGCGCGCGGGTTGGCGGCAAGCTCGGCTTCGGAGGCGACCAAGGCTCCGCGGGTGAGAAGCTCGGCCGCGGAGACGCGGAGATCGGCGGGGCGGTGGTCGTCGCGCGACTCGGGGCGTCCGCAGAGGCGGTTGAGGTAGCGCTTCACCGGGCGGTCCTCGAGAGAGTGAAAGGCGATGACGGCGAGCACGCCGCCGGGCGCGAGGGCCTCGAAGGCGGCGGGCAGGGCGCGCTCGAGCGCGCCAAGCTCGTCGTTGACCGCGATGCGGATGCCTTGGAATGCGCGGGTGGCGGGATGGATGCGCGAGGCGAAGCGGTCGCGCGCGGGGATGGCGCCGGCGATCAACTCCGCCAGCGAGGCGGTGCGGGCCAGGGCGCCGGTGCCGCGCGCAGCGATGATGGCGCGCACCACGCGGCCGGCGTGGCGCTCCTCGCCGTAGTCGCCGACGGCGCGGAAAAGCATTTCCTCGGTGGCAGTCTCCAGCCAGCGGGAGGCGGGCACGCCGTGGCGGGGATCCATGCGCATGTCGGCGGGCGCGTCGGCGCGGAAGGAGAAACCGCGCGCGGCGTCGTCGAGCTGGAAAGACGACACGCCGAGGTCGAACAGCACACCATCAAGGCCGGAAAAACCGAGCTCGGCCAACCGGCCAAAGTCGCGGTCGACGAGCTCGAAGCGGTCGCCGAACTCGGCGCGCAGGACCGCGGCGCGCGGGCCTGCCTCGGGATCGCGATCGAGCGCGACTACGCGGCAGCCGGGCGCGGCCTCGAGGATGGCGCGGGTGTGGCCGCCGGCGCCGAAGGTGCAGTCGAGGTAGCGACCTCCGGCGCGCGGCGCCAGCAGCTCGATCGTCTCGCGGAGGAGAACCGAAATGTGGCCGGGCGTCGACATGGCGGCGGGAGCGGCGGGTTCAGGCGGCGCGGCGAGCATGGGCGTCGTGCCTCCGGGCGGGTGAAACGGGGAGAGAAGCGGCGGCGGTCGGCATGGCGCGAGACCTCGTCAGATCCCCATCCGACGCAGCCGGTCGGCGGGCTTTTGCGCGGCGGTGGCGGCCTGCACGCGGTCCCAGTGGGCGGGACTGTAGAGATTGAACTTGTTCATCGAGCCCACGAGCACGGCGTCCTTGTCGATGCCGGCATGGGCGAGCAATTCGGGCGTGAGCATCACGCGTCCGGCTTTGTCGAAGGAGAAGGCGAGTGTCTTCGAGAAGAAGTCGGCCGCGGCCTCCTGAGCCTCCGAGTCGGACAGGGCCTTTTCCGCCACGCGGTCGTAGAGTTTTTGCGCCTCGGCGGGAGGCAACACGCTAAGGAATCCGTCGAGCGGGACAGCCAGGAAAACTTCGCCTTCCGCGTGCGCAGACCGCCA
>JBDLWD010000039.1:0-4160 GCA_039804465.1 Verrucomicrobiota bacterium
CGGGGTTGTTGATCTTGCGGGAGAGCTCGGCCCAGACGTTGCGCTCGGGCTGGGGCTTGTTGAGGCCGAAAAGATCGACGACGAGCTGGTCGAGCCCCTCCTTTTGCAGGGCGATGGGCAGATCGTAGATCGACTTCACATCGGAGCACTCGATGACCGCCTTCACCGGCACGTTGCAGAACATGGACAACTTGTCGCGCAGGCCCGGCTCAAGAGGATGCTCGGTGCGGCAGACGAGCACGTGGGGCTGGATGCCGATCTCGCGCAGCTTGGCGACCGACTGCTGGGTGGGCTTGGTCTTCAACTCGCCAGCGGCGGCGAGGTAGGGCACGAGCGTCACGTGGAGGAAGACCACGTCGCGCGGCCCCTGCTCGAGGGCAAACTGGCGCAGCGCCTCGAGGAAAGGCAGTCCCTCGATATCGCCGGTCGTCCCGCCGATCTCGGTGATGAGCACGTCCACGTCCTTGGCGGCGACGGTGATGCGCTCCTTGATCTCGTTGGTGACGTGCGGAATCACCTGCACCGTCTTGCCTAGGTAGGCGCCGCGGCGCTCCTTCTGGATCACGCTCTCGTAGACCTGGCCCGAGCTCAGGCTGTTCACCCGCGAAAGCTTGCCGCTGGTGAAACGCTCGTAGTGGCCGAGATCGAGGTCAGTCTCGGCGCCGTCCTCGAGGACGTAGACCTCGCCGTGCTGGTAGGGGCTCATGGTGCCCGGATCCACGTTGAGGTAGGGATCGAACTTCTGGATGCGCACCGTCAGGCCGCGCATTTCCAGGAGCGCGCCGAGGGCCGCGGCCGTCAGACCCTTGCCCAAGGAGGACACCACACCACCAGTCACGAAAATATACTTCATCGGTAAACGGTCGATGAAGCCCCCGCCGGGAAGACTGACAAGAAAATCCCCCGCAGGCGGGCCGGCTATTGCTCCAGCCACCACGCAAACCCAGCCATGAACACCGCCAGCACGCAGGCCAGCGCGGCGTAGAGCCCCCATTTCAACGGACGCGCGATCAAGGCCAGCAACCCGCCCGCCACCACCGCCACGCACAGCAGCACCAGCCAGCGCGGGTAGGCCCGGAGCGGCTCCAGCCAGTTGCCGGGGTTGGAAAACACGTCGCCCATCCTCTTCAACCATGCGGTTACGTTTTCACGCGCCAATCAATTCCTGCATTTTCCGCCTTCCCCCCCGCGCCCGGCCCGCCCACGATCAGCATTCTCCCTATCCAGGAAATACTTCATTCCTTTATGTCCAACACCAACAAACCCCAAGTCCTCTGCTGGCTCCTTTGCGACGGCGTCCACATCGACCCCGCCACCGGCAAGCACACGATCCTCGGCGTTTTCTCCGCCATCCGCGGCCGCCAGTTCCCGCTCACACACCCCTTCATGATCTGGTTCCTGACGCTGACCGACGTCGCCGCCGGCAAGCACAAGATCAAGATCTCCCTAGGCCTCACCGCCGACTCCATGAGCCCCCTCCTCGACCGCGAGTTCGAGTCCCAAGGGCCCCAGCAGCGCATCAACCTCATCAACGACGTGCGCAACCTGTCCTTCCCCGCCCCGGGCGACTACTTGATCCAAATCGAGGTCGACGACCAGGTGCTGCTCAATACCAACCTCACCGTGGCCAACTGAGCGCCCACCCGCTCCCGGCTTCCCAGGCCGCGCCCCGCAAAGGGCGCGGCTTCTTTTTTCCTTCCCCGTCCGCGTTCCTTGCTACCCGCTCTTAGCTCTCTGCCTCCGGCTCCCCGCTCCATGCTCCCCGCTTCCTCGTCCTCTCTCGACCTCCTCGGCATCGGCTCCCCCATCATGGACCTCACGGCACACGTGCCCGAATCCTTCCTCGCCACCGTGCGCGGCGACAAGGGCGGCATGGTCCTCGTCGACGCCGCGGAGATGGAGGCCATCGTGGCCCGCCTGCCCGCCGCTCCCGAACTGGAAAACGGGGGCAGCGCCGCCAACCTCACCCGCGCCGCCGCCCGCCTCGGCCTCCGCACCACCTTCCTCGGCAAACTCGGCTCCGACTCCACCGCCGCCAGCTATCGCGCCCAGGCCGCGGCCGTCGGCATCGATCTTTCCCGTTACAAATCCGGCCACGGTCTCCCCAACGCCCGCTGCCTCGCGCTCATCACGCCCGACGCCGCCCGCACCATGCGCACCGACCTCGGCGCCGCGCTCACCCTCTCGCCCGAGGAGGTAACAGCCGCCGACTTCGCCGGCGTGCGCCACGCCCACATCGAGGGCTACCTCGTTTTCAACCCCTCCCTAGCCGACGCCGTCCTCGCCCGGGCCCGCGCCTCCGGCGCCACCGTCTCCCTCGACTTCGCCTCCTTCGAAGTCATCCGCCACACCCGCGACTGGCTCCTCAGCCAGCTCCGCACCGGCGGCATCCACGTCGTCTTCGCCAACGAGGACGAGATCCGCGCCCTGTATCCGGAAAATAACGACGACTACCCCGCCCTCGCCCGCCGCCTCTCCGCCGAGTCCCCCGGCCTCGTCGCCGTGGTCAAGGTAGGCAAGGACGGCGCATGGATCGCCCGCGACGGCGAACTCCACCGCGTGGACCCCGTGGCCGCCGACCGCGTGGTCGACACAAACGGCGCCGGCGACAATTTCGGGGGCGGCTTCCTCTACGGCCACCTCCAGGGCTGGGCCCTCCCCGCCAGCGGCGCCCTCGCCGCCGCCGTCGGCTCCGAATGCGTCCGCCACAGCGGACCGGCCATCCCCCCCGAACGCTGGGTCGCGCTCCGCGAACTCGCCGTCAAACTCGCGTCCGCCCGCTAGTTCATTAGTTCCCGCCCCGTCTCCATGTCCGAAGATCTCGCCCAGCTCGTCACCGGCATCGCCCGCCGCGCCCGCGCCGCCTCGCTCGTCCTCGCCACCGCGCCCACCGCGCAAAAGGACGCCGCCCTGCGCGCCCTCGCCCGCCTCCTCCCCGCAGCCGAGGCCGAGCTTCTCGCCGCCAACGCCAAGGACCTCGCCGCCGCCGAGGCCAACCAACTCACCAAGTCCCAGATCGAGCGCCTCTCCCTATCCCCCGCCAAGCTCGCCCACCTCGCCGAGTCCGTCCTCCAGGTCGCCGCCCTGCCCGACCCCGTCGGCCAGACCCTCGACTCCTGGACGCGTCCCAACGGCCTGAAAATCCGCCAGGTCCGCGTGCCCATCGGTGTCATCGGCATCATCTACGAGGCCCGGCCCAACGTCACCATCGACTGCGCCATCCTCTGCCTAAAGTCGGGCAACGCCTCCATCCTCCGCGGCGGCAAGGAGATATTCCACACCAACACCGCCTTCGCCGCCCTCATCCAGCGCGCCCTCGCCGAGGCCGGCCTGCCCGCCGACGCCGTCCAGCTCATCCCCACGACCGACCGCGCCGCCCTCACCCATCTGCTCAAACTCGACGAGCTCATCCACTGCATCATCCCCCGCGGCGGCGAGTCGCTCATCCGCTTCGTCGCGCAGAACTCCACCATCCCGGTCATCAAGCACTACACCGGCGTCTGCTTCGTCTACGTCGACAAGGCAGCCGACCCCGTAATGGCCGAGCGGATACTGCTCAACGCCAAGACCCAGCGCCCCGGCGTGTGCAACGCCGCCGAGCAGCTCCTCGTCCACGCCGATATCGCGCCCGCCGTGCTGCCCCGCCTCGCCGCCGCCCTCGCGGCCAAGGGCGTGCAACTCCGCTGCGACCCCGCCTCGTTCGCCATTCTCGGCGACGGCGCCGGATCTGAAATCTTAAATCTCAAATCTCAAATCTCTGCCGCCACGGCGGCGGACTACAAGGCCGAGTTCCTCGACCTCGTCATCGCCATCCGTGTCGTGCCCGACCTAGAGACCGCCATCGCCACCATCAACCGCGACAGCTCCGGCCACACCGACGCCATCGTCACCGCCGACGAGGCCGCCGCCCGCCGCTTCCAGGCCTCGGTCGACAGCGCCGTCGTGCCGTGGAACGCCTCCACCCGCTTCAACGACGGCTTCGAGTTCGGCTTCGGCGCCGAGATCGGCATCAGCACCGACCGCCTCCACGCCCGCGGCCCGATGGGCCTCAACGAACTCTGCAGCTACAAATACGTGATCGACGGCACCGGGCAGGTCCGTGCGTGAGGGTGGAGCGCGTTGTCCCCCACGCGCTTTCCTCCTCCCATACTCACCCGCGC
>JBDLWD010000040.1:0-8890 GCA_039804465.1 Verrucomicrobiota bacterium
CGCGAACAGGCTGAGATAGAGCCACAGCGTCGCGCGTAGTTTCCTCATGGGTTTAAGCTTGGACACGCCATCGGGATGAACAGGCGACCGCGCCGGGGCAACGTCATTGGTCATTGGACAACCGAGGCCCCTCGCGCATTCTCCTTTCCCTTTACGCCAGTGCCCGACCTCTCCGCACCCGCCGTCACACTCCCGCCCCGCGCCAAACACACCGGGGTCTGCCCGCCCGCCCGCGGAGCCGTGCTGGCCCGGCTGCTCCGGAGCCACGCCGCGCCGGTCTGGCTGGTCGTGGCCGACACGCTCAAAGTCGCCGAGCAACTCGCCGAGGACACCGCGCTTTTTCACCTCGCCCACGCTGCTGCCGGTCCCGCCCCATCAAAGCCGCGCGGCAAACGCACCGGATCGACTTCCCCGAACGTCGCCCTGGAAACCCTGGTTTTCCCCGAATCGCTCACCGAATCGCGCGATATGGCCGAGGCTTTCGCCGCTTCCGCCGACCGCCAAGCTGTGCTTTCCCGACTGCGCGCCACGCGAAATATCACCGCGGCGGAAATAGCCCCTCCCCTCGTCGTATTCACCACGCCCGCCGCCCTGCTCCAGCGCGTGCCCGCTTTGGAGGATTACGCGGCGAACGAACTCACCCTGGTCAAGGGGCAGACCCACCCGTTCCAGCCCCTTCTAGATAAACTCCGCGCCCTCGATTACGACTCGGAGGCGGTGTGCGAGGCCCCAGGCACCTACGCCGTGCGTGGCGGAATCATCGACCTCTATCCCGTAAACGCCGCCCGGCCCTACCGGCTCGATTTCTTCGGCGACGACCTCGAGGATATCCGTGAACTGGATCCCGTCACGCAACGCTCAGGCGACGCGGTGGACCGGCTGACGCTCGCCGCCTCACCCCGGCTCGCACTCGCTCCTTCGCTCTCCGGACTCGCCCCCTACCTCAGCCCCGCGACCCGCCTCGTGCTCGTGGAGCCTTCCACGCTCGACGAGACCTTCAGTTTGCTCGCCCGGGAAAAACCTCCCGCCGAGGGAGCCCCTCCGCCACTCGCGCCTATCCTGGCCCGCGTGGCCGCGCTCGACGGCATCGCCGACCTCGACGAGGCCGCCGCCTTGTTCGACGAAGCGACCGCCCCTCTCGCGGAAACCACCTGGGACACCGAAAGCCTGGCCCACCACCGGCGCTACCCTTCCGACGATCTTATCGCGCAGGAGCGCCTCGACGCCGAGGAGCAGGCGAGGCACGAGTTTCTCGCCCGCATCGCCCGCTGGCACGGAGAAGGCGCGCGAATCTCCATCGTTGCGCCCAAGGAGTCCGAGGAGAAACGCATCCAGGAGATTCTCGCCGCCCACCCTGCGGCCAAAAAACTGCGTCCGGTCTTCCTGCGCGGCCAACTCAACGAGGGCTTTCGCCTCGCTCCGACACGCCCTACGCCCAACTCATCGGCGGATTCGCCCGTTGCGGGCGTGGAGATCGTCGTCACCGAAACCGAGCTTTTCGGCCGCCAGCGCGCCCGCCGTGCTCAAAACAACAACCGCCGCGCCGTCGTCCACCGCGCCCAGGTGGATCAACTTCTCGACTTCGCCGACCTCGTGGAAGGCGACTTCGTCGTCCACCTCCAGCACGGCGTGGCTCTTTACCGTGGTATCACCAAACTTGATACGCGTGACGGCGTCAGAGAGGTCATCTCGCTCGAGTTCGACGACCACGTGACCCTGCACGTGCCCTTGCCCGAGGCCCATTTGGTCAGCCGCTATGTCGGCCTCTCGAAGGTTCGCCCCCAGCTCGGCAGGATCGGCTCCGACCGCTGGCAAAAAACCCGGCAACAGGCCGAGCGCGCCACCATCGACCTCGCCGCCGAGTTACTCCGCATACAGGCCGCCCGCGACGCCCAGCCGGGGGTCTCCTGCCCGCCTGACAACGACTGGCAGCGCGAGTTCGAGGGCGCCTTCCCCTTCACCGAGACGCCAGACCAGCTAAAGGCCATCCAGGCCGCCAAGGCCGACATGGAGCGCGCGCGCCCCATGGATCGTCTGGTGTGCGGCGACGTCGGCTTCGGCAAGACCGAGGTCGCCATACGCGCCGCCTTCAAGGCCGTGCAGTCCGGCAAACAGGTCGCCATCCTCGTGCCGACCACGATCCTCGCCCAACAGCACGCCAACACCTTCCGCGAGCGCATGGCCGGCTACCCCGTCGCGGTGGAGATGCTTTCGCGCTTCCGCACCAAGGCGGAGTCCACCCGCATCATCGCCGCCACCGCCGCCGGTCAGGTCGACATCCTCATAGGCACGCACCGTCTGCTCAACAAGGATATCCAGTTCAAGGATCTGGGCCTGGTCGTCATCGACGAGGAACAGCGCTTTGGCGTGAAACACAAGGAGCAGCTCAAGGCCCTGCGCGTCTCGGTCGACGTGCTCTCCATGTCGGCCACGCCCATTCCCCGCACGCTCTACATGGCCATGACCGGCGCGCGCGACATGAGCGTGATCGAGACCCCGCCCGTCGACCGCCACCCCATCCAGACCATCGTGAAAACCTACGACGAAAAACTCGTCGTCGACGCCATCCGCCACGAGCTGCGCCGCGGCGGACAGGTTTTCTACCTTCACAATCGCGTGCAGACTATCTCCCTTGTCGCCGCGCGCCTCCGCGAACTGCTGCCCGATGTCGACATCGGCGTCGGCCACGGCAAGATGGACGAGCACGAACTTGAGGAAATGATGACCGAGTTTGTGGCAGGGCGGCACCAGGTGCTCGTCTGCACGACGATCATCGAGACCGGGCTCGATATCCCGAACTGCAACACGATCATCATCGAGGGCGCCGACCGCTTCGGGCTTTCCCAGCTCTATCAGCTCAGAGGCCGCGTGGGCCGCTTCAAACACCAAGCCTACGCCTACCTGTTGCTCCACCGCCACACCCGCCTCGTCGAGATTGCACGCGAACGCCTCAACGCCCTTCGCACCCACAACCAGCTCGGCGCCGGGTTCCGGATCGCCATGCGCGACTTGGAGCTGCGCGGCGCGGGCAACCTGCTTGGCTCCCAGCAGTCGGGCCATATCGTCGGCGTTGGTTTCGAACTCTATTGCCAGTTGCTCCGCCAGTCCGTCGCGCGCCTCAAGGGCGACAAACAGGCCGCCTCCATCCGCGCCGCGGTGAAACTCGACTTCGTCTTCGTCGGCGAAGGCAGCCCGCCCGACAAAAACGCCCCCGCCTCCGCCGCATCGACGAACAGCAGCTACCTCGCGATCAAGGACGCCGAGGACGCGGCCGCCGGCGCGGTCACGGTTGACCGGATACAGGCCCGCCTGCCGGTCGCCTACATCGGCGAGACGCGGCTGAGGCTCGACCTCTACCGCCGGCTCGCCCTGGCCGGCTCGCCCTCGCAACTGAAGGAAATCGAGGCAGAGTTGAACGACCGCTTCGGAAAATTCGCCGACGAGGTGCGCGCCCTCCTGCAAGTTACCGCCATCCGCATCGCGGCCGAACAGAAAGGCATCGTCAGCGTCGAGACAGATGGCTCGAAACTGAAGCTCATACGCGCCGGTGCCGGACGTCGCGACGACTTCGTGCAGCTCGGCGGACGGTTCCCCCGCCTCGTCGCTCCGAAGCCGCTCGCGCGGCTGAAGGAGATCCTGGTGTTTCTCGGCAATCTGCCCGCGCCGGGTTGAACCGCGCATAGCGCGCCGTCCGCTCCGGTTACTTTTTCGTTGCCGGGGGCTTGGGTGACACGATGGTTACATTGAGACCGTTGCTGCTGCCGTCGTCTCCGAAGGTCGTGACCATACCTTTTTCGAGGTCCTCGAGCCAGCGCGTGCCCGTATTGAGTTTGTAGGCTTGGGCCACCTCGGAGCCGAGCAAGGTGGCGAGCTTTTTCCGCCCCGCGTCGGCCAGACGCCGAAGCGCCTCGCCCTTTTGCTCGGGTGTGAGCGTCTTGTCGTCCGCGATGCGCACGCCCGACGCCCCTATCTCGTCGCGCAAATCGAACACCTTGGCCGGCGTGTCCCCCGGCAGCCCGAAGCGTTTTGTCGCGCCCATGAGCTGCTGGTATTCGTGCTGATTGGAGCGCGTGTAGACTTTGTAACGTTCCTCGCCCAACGCGGCCTTGATCTGCTCGCGCATTGCCTTCTCCGCCTCATTGCGCTTCTTCCAGTCATCAGGCCCCATGCTCCGGGTCGCGAAGGGATCGTTGGTCGAGTTCGCCTCGTCGAATTCGCGCCGGATCGCATAGATCGCGCGATACTCCTCCTCGGTCGCGTCCATGCGCGTCATTTGCCAGAGCAGCTGGCTCGCCGTGCTGGACTGGCGCATCTCGTAAGCCTCCAGCTCCTCGGGCGTGAGCACGGCGGCCATGTCGCGCCGCTTCTCCTCCTCGAGAAACTTCAGCTTCTCCTGGTCGGCCGGCAGACGAAACTCGCCCATGTCCTCCTGCAACTCCTGCTGCAAATCCTGATAATCCTGCGCGATTTTAATCAGCGCGTCGCGCTTTGCGGGCGGCAGAAACCCGTATTGGCGTTCCAACCACGGATTGCTTTCCGTCGGGTCTGGATCAGGGCCGAGCACGCGCTCCATCTCGTCTTTGATCTCCTTTTGCAGGGCCCGCATCTCGTCGCGCTGGGCCTTGTTCCGGCGGCCGTAGTGCCAGTCCTCCTGCTTCCACCACTCCTTCGACGCGTTGGCGCCGAAGCTGAGCTCGCGCAGCCGCGCCTCGCGCTTCTTCCAAAGCCGCGAACTCACGATCATGCGAACGAGATCCTCGTCGACCCCGGCCGCGCGGAGCTCATCGCGCAGCGTCACCGCTTCGCCTTGGTTTAGAGCCCGCGCGATCGCCCCGGCCTCGCCCGTGGCGCGCCCGGGCTTACCGGCGACCGACGTGGAGCCGGCCGCCGACATGAACGTGCCCGAGCCCGGCGTGGCGGCGGTTTTGGAGCCGCTCTCAGAGTGGTTTACGACCAGCAACGCGGCGTTCACGGCCAGGGAAACGCCTAGCACAAAAGGGAGCAATTTCATGGGGAGCAGAAATCAAAGGCACCTTCGCCGCCCGCTTGCGGTTCGGCGAGCGGGAAAGAAGACGACGTGCCGGTCCTTATCCCGCAGGCGTTTCCCCCATTGACCCACCTGCGCCGCCTTCTAGCTTGGCACTAAATCCGCCAACCGCTGTCGCACTCCGCCACCGTCATCGTCCTCATGCTCACCACTTATCGTCGCCTCGCTTTTCGCCTAGCCGCCGCCGTCGCGCTCAGCGCACCCGTCCTCACGGTCGCGCAGGCCCTCGCGCCGGCCGCCCCCGTCGCGTCGGTGGACGACGGATTGAATCTGCGCTTCGCCAACGGCATCGCAGCCGTGGTCGAAAGCAAGGTCATCACCGTCGATGACATCCGCCGTGAGCTCGCACCCATCCTCCCGCAGATTCGCCGCGACGCCCGCAACCAGCAGGAGTTCACGCAGAAACTCGAGCGCGTGCAGGATGAGATCATCCGCAATCTCGTGGACCGCCACCTCATCGTGAAGGAGTTCCGCAAGGACGAGAAACGGAAGATCCCCGAAAGCTACGTCGACAACGCCATCCAGGAGCAACTCGCCACCCAGTTCGAGGGCGACCGCGCCCGCTTCCTTGCCTACCTGAAGTCCCGCGGACTCACCCTCCGCGACTACCGCAAGGAGATGGAAGAGGAGATCATCTACGGCTACATGCGCGGCCAGCAGCGCAAAACCGCCAACGTGGTCAGCCCCGCCCGCGTCGAGGACTACTACCAGACCAACCAGCAGAAGTTTTTCCAAGAGGAGCAGGTCCGCCTGCGTCTTATCCAGCTAAACCGCGGCGAGCTTTCCGACACCGAATTGATTGCTCAGGCCGAGGCCATCCTGGCCAAATTCCGCGCGGGCGCCAAATTCGAGGACCTGGCCAAGGAATTCACCCAGGACGCCCGAAAGGCCCGCGGCGGCGACTGGGGCTGGCAGAAACGCGCCGACCTCAAGCCCGAGTTCAGCGATCCGCTCTTCGCTCTGAAAGCCGGCGAGGTCAGTGCACCCGTCGTGCAAAAAGAGGGCGTCTACCTGCTCTTCGCCGAGGAGCGCAAAGCCGCCGGCGTGCCGCCCATCGCCGAGGTCCGCGAACAAATCGAGAACACCCTCGCCCAGCAAATGACCCGCGAAGCGCAGGAGAAGTGGCTGGAGCGCCTGCGCAGGGGCGCCTACGTGCGCCTTTACTGAGTCCCTCATCCGAAGGGTTTTCCCGGCCCGGACTCGTTCGCGAGGCCGGGCTTTTTTTATGCCCCGCCCTCGCCAACAAATGCATAGCGTAGAAAGTCCGGCGCAGTTACCGTAGCTTCCCTCCGTCGCAGTTCTCGCAAGCCAGAAGCATACGCCATGCAACACCCCTTTCCCTCCCTGACCGCCGCCGAGGCCGCGCGGATGATCTCACACGGCGACACCGTAGCCTTCGGGGGATTCACCCCGGCCGGCGCACCCAAAGACGTTCCACGCGCGCTGGCCGAACTTGCAAAGGCCGAACACGAGGCGGGCCGCGCCTTCCAGATCGGCGTGATCACCGGCGCATCCACCGGCCCCTCTCTCGACGGCGCGCTGGCCAAGGCAGAGGCGATCAGCTTTCGCACCCCATACCAATCCGACCCGGACCTGAGAAATGCCATCAACTCCGGTCGCGTCCGCTTCTTCGACCTGCACCTAAGCCAACTCCAGCAACACGTCCGCACAGGCGCCATGGGCCCCGTGCGCTGGGCCGTTCTGGAGGTTGCCGACATTACGCCCGACGGACGCGTCGTCCTTACCAGCGGCGTCGGCGCCGCGCCCACCTTTGCCCGCTGCGCCGAAAAAATCATTCTGGAGCTGAACCGCCGCCACCCCGCGTCCCTATGCGGCTTGCACGACATCTACGAGCCGGTGGATCCACCCTACCGCCACGAGATCCCGCTTTACTCCGTCTCCGACCGCATAGGCCAGCCTTGGCTGCAAATCGACCCCGCCAAGATCGTCGGCATCGTCCACACCGACCGGGACGACGAGGTCGGCGGCTTCGCCGAACCCGACGCCATCACCTCGAAGATCGGCGAAAACGTCGCCAACTTCCTCGCCGCCGAACTTCGCTCGGGCCGCATCCCCGCCCGCTTTCTCCCGCTCCAGTCCGGCGTGGGCGACATCGCCAACGCCGTCCTCGGCGCCCTCGGCGCCCACCCCGACATCCCCCGCTTCTGCATGTATTCGGAGGTGCTGCAGGACGCCACCCTCGCCCTGCTCCGCCAGGGTAAACTCGAGTTCGCCAGCGGTTGCTCCCTCACCCTCAGTCCGCCCGCCCTCAAGGCGCTCTACTCGGATCTGCCTTCGCTGCGCGGCCGCCTCGTCCTGCGCCCGCAGGAAATCAGCAACAATCCCGAGATTGTGCGCCGCCTCGGTATCATTTCGGTGAATACAGCCATCGAAGGCGACCTCCAGGGCAACATCAACAGCACCCACCTCTTCGGAAAGACGATCATGAACGGCATCGGCGGCTCGGGCGACTTCACCCGCAACGCCCACCTCTCCATTTTCACCTGCCCCTCGCTGCAAAAGGGCGGAAAGATCAGCACCCTGGTCCCGCTCGTCACCCACGCCGACCACAGCGAGCACTCCGTCCAGGTGATCGTAACAGAGCACGGCGCGGCCGACCTGCGCCGCCTCGATCCGCGCCAACGCGCCGAGGTCATCATAGAGAAATGCGCCCACCCCGACTTCCGCCCTGAGCTGCGGCGCTACCTCGCTATCGCCAAGGACGGCCATGAGCCCTTCGATCCCGAGCACGCATTCGCCTTCCACCGACAGTTCTTGAAAACCGGCGACATGCGCGGCGCCCTCACCGGGCCGGTTGACCAAAACAGGCGTGGCGCCACGCTATTGGCATGACGTCGCTGGAATTACTCGAGGCCCTCAGCTACATCGTCACCGTAGTAGGACTGCCCTTCGGTATCTTGGTCTACCTGCGCGATCAACGCAAGGAACGCCGCAACGAGGAGGAGGAAGTCTACGTCCGTCTATCCGATCAATATTCGGAATTCCTCGAGCTCGTGCTCAAAAACGCCGACCTCCAGCTCGCCACCCGCAACACCCCCGCCACCCCGCTCACCGCCGAGCAGCAAGAACGCCGCCTCGTTCTTTTCGAGATCCTCGTCGCGCTGTTTGAACGCGCCTACATACTCGTTTACGAGGTGGACATGGACAAGGACGAGGCCCGCCTCTGGGCGTCCTGGGACGACTATATGCGCGAGTGGTGCCGGCGTTCCGATTTTCGCGAGGCCCTGCCCGTCCTCCTGCGCGGCGAGGACCCGGACTTCGCCGCATACATCCGCAGGCTGGCCACCGAGGAAAGCGAACGCCGGACAACTTCCGCCGCTAGCTGAACGTCCTTCACCGCCCGCGGCGCAGATGAAGCAGCTCCACCTTGGCGGTGCGTTTCGCCGCCTCGTCGTAGTCGACGATCGCGCCCGATATGCGCACATCGCCTTCCGCGACCTCGAACTTCCGCGGCATTCCATCGAGAAAGCGCTCCACGACCGGCTTCACCTCGCGTCCTAGAACGGAGGCATAGGGGCCGGTCATGCCGACGTCGCACATGAATCCCGTGCCATTCGGCAACACGGTCGCGTCCGCCGTGGGCACATGAGTATGGGTGCCGAGCACGGCCATCGCCCGGCCGTCGAGATGCCAGCCGAGCGCGATTTTCTCGCTCGTGGCCTCCATGTGGGCCTCGACGAAAAACGCGTCCGCCTCCGCCGCCAATCGCCTAAGCATGTCGTCGGCGCACAAAAAAGGGCACTCCGCCTTCAGCCCCATGTAGGTCCGCCCGAGCACGGTGAACACCGCGATGCGCACGCCCTTGACGTTCACGATCACATG
>JBDLWD010000041.1:0-2670 GCA_039804465.1 Verrucomicrobiota bacterium
CCCTCGCGGAGGGGTCAAGCGCAGCAAAACTTCCCGAGTCTTGGAAACCCGCACACCCCGGGGTCCGCAAGGCGCCCCCACTACTGGTAGATACTGATAGATTATGAAAGACTCTGGCAGCCGCCAAAATCTTTGCTAGGGTCACGATTTTCTCGTCAGAACATATTCCATTTTATGCATTCTCCCAGCCACATCGAAAATCCCGACGTCATCCTCATCGGCAGCGGCATCATGTCCGCCAACTTGGGCGCCCTTCTAAAGCGTCTCGATCCGCGCCTTAAGATCCAAGTCTACGAAGCCACCGACGGCTTGGCCGAGGAGGCCTCCGATGGCTGGAACAACGCCGGCACCGGCCACGCCGGCATCTGCGAACTCAGCTACACCCCCACCCAGTCCGCCGACGGCACGGTGGATGTTTCCAACGCGATCAAGATCTTCGAGCAGTTCGAGAAATCCCGCCTCTTCTGGGGCCACGCCGTGGCCAGCGGCATGATCCAGAATCCGAAGGAATTCATCAACCCCGTCGCCCACCTCAGCTTCGTTCACGGCGCCAAATGGGTGGACTACCTCCGCGCCCGCCACGCCGGCCTGGTCGCCCACCCTTTCTTCGCCGGCATGGAGTTCTCCACCGACCGCGCCACCATCGGCGCCTGGTCTCCGCTGCTCACCGAAGGCCGGGGAGACGTGCCCATCGCCGCCACCAAAATGGATAGCGGCACCGACGTGAATTTCGGCAACGTCTCCCGTAAACTCCTCGCCTGGCTCGGCGCCCAGGAAGGCTGCGGCATCGCCACCTCCCATCGCGTCGTTGACCTCGACAAGAACAGCTCCGGCTGGAACGCCACGATCCGCGATCTCCGCACCGGCGAGACCCGCCGCAACACCGCCAAATTCGTCTTCGTCGGCGCCGGCGGCGGCAGCCTCCCGCTCCTCCAAAAATCCGGCATTCCCGAGAGCAAGGGCCTCGGCGGCTTCCCCATCGGCGGCCAGTGGCTCGTCTGCGACAACCCTGCCGTCGTCGCCCAGCACCAGGCCAAGGTTTACGGCCAGCCCCTCGACGCCGCGCCGACCATGGCCGTGCCCCATCTGGACACCCGCATCCTCGACGGCAAAAAGACCCTTCTTTTCGGCCCCTTCGCCGCCTGGACCACCAAATTCCTCCACAAAAAAGGCAGCGCCTTCGATCTCCCCGGCTCCATCAAGCCCCACAACCTCGCCACCCTCCTCAAGATCGGCGCCACCAATCTCGACCTCGTCAAATACCTCGTGCAACAGGGCACCCAGTCCATGGAAGACCGCATGGAAGTGCTCCACGTCTTCTACCCCGCCGCGAAAAAGGAGGACTGGAAACTCATCGACGCCGGCATCCGCGTGCAGGCGATCAAAAAGACCGACGGCGAGGCCGGCATCGTCCACTACGGCACAGAGGTCATCACCAACCAGGACCGCAGCATCTCCGCGCTTCTCGGCGCCTCCCCCGGCGCCTCCACCTCGGTCCACATCGTCCTCGAGGTCATCAAGCTCTGCTTCCCCGCCCTCGTCGCGTCGCCCGAGGGCTCGGCCCGCCTCAAGGAAATGATCCCCACCTGGGATGTGGACATCAAGAAACCCGAGAACGCCGACTTCTACCGCGCCCACGCCCGCCGCGCCTCGGAGGCCCTTCAGCTCGGCTGATCGCTTCGCCGCCCGGCCTTGTTCCAGCTACCCGCCCCCTGCTCTTCCCATGCCCTCCTCCGCCCCCCTCCACCTCGCCGCCGTCGACCTCGGCGCCACCAGCGGCCGCGTCATCCTTGGCACTTGGAAAAACCAGAAGCTCGAGCTCAAGGAGGTGCATCGCTTCCCGAACGCATTCCAGTCCATCGGCGCGCACGACTACTGGAACATCGCCGGCCTCTGGGAGCAGATTCAAACCGGCCTCCGCGCCGCCGTCGCCGCGCTGCCCAAGGGAGCCGCGCTCGCCTCCGTCGGCGTCGACACCTGGGGCGTCGACCACGTGCTGGTCAACGACGCGGGCCGCATCGTGTATCCGGTCCACGCCTACAGAGACTCGCGCACCCAGGCCGGCCTGAAACGCCTGGGCAACACCCGCGCCGCCCTCGAGCGCGTCTACGCCGCCACCGGCATCCCCAACGTCTTCTACAACGCCTCGCTCCAACTCGAGGAGACCGTCGCCTCCTGCCCGGCCGTCGCCGACCTCGCCACGCGCTGCCTCTTCCTGCCCGATTACTTCAACTACCTCCTCAGCGGCCGCATGGCCAACGAGCTGACCATCGCGAGCACCACGCAGCTGCTCGACGTCCACTCGACCGACTGGTCGCGCGCCGCCCTCGACCACTTCCGCATCCCCGCGCAGTGGTTTTCCAAGCCCGTCCTCGCCGGCGCCAGGCTCGGCAAAGTCAAAAACCTCCCCGGCCTCGAAAAGACCCAGGTGATCGCCGTCCCCGGCCACGACACCGCCTGCGCCTACGACGCCATGCCCGCCTCGCCCGACGGCACCGATCTGTTCCTCAGCTCGGGCACCTGGTCTCTCGTGGGCTTCGAGAGCGACTCGCCCGTGCTCGGCGCCGAGGCCCTCGCCGCTCGCATCTCCAACGAGCGCATCGGCGACGGCCGCTACCGCCCGCTCACCAACGTCATCGGCCTCTGGCTCCTCGAGGGCACGCTCAAGGA
>JBDLWD010000042.1:0-6542 GCA_039804465.1 Verrucomicrobiota bacterium
ACCGGCGCGGAGCCGTCGGTCGGGGTGGTGGAGAAAAACCGCACGTTGGCGTGGCTGGTGGGCACGCGGGGACTGCGCGGGTGGATGACGAGTGAAACGCCCATGGCGACCCAAGGCTGGCCTGCGAGCTCGGGCCGGTGAGCGGTGGCGCTTGGCGGGAGCTGGGCGCCGGTCACGTGGGAGAAGGCTACGCCCGCTTTTTCAAAAACGGCGCCCTCCGTGAGTATCCGGGTGCGGCCGCCGCCGCCCAGCCCGGGAGAGATGCCGGCCTCGGCGTCGCGGGTCCATTCGTCGGTGCGGAAAGTCTCGCGACCATCCTCTTCCGCGAGGGCGGTGCAGATTCTGTCCTGCAATCCGAGCAGGTAGGTTTTAACGGCGTGAAGGTCAGGCGCGGCGGACATGGAGCGAGAAGTTGGGGCAGCTTTTCACAACCGCGGGTCTGCATCCAATACTGATTTCGGGTCCGCTCGTGTCCGGCCGGAGGGGCTTGACGACTTTGCTAGGGTGCGAGGGCTCGACAGCGGGGAGGAGGTTCGCGATTGCTTGAGATTGGCGACTTCGGCTCCGCGGTGTCGCCCATCTCTTTTAACCACTCCCGAATGAACACCGCCGTCCTCGCGACCCTGGCCTTCACCGGCTTTTCCGTCGCGTTTTTCCACGCCGCCCTGCCGACGCACTGGCTGCCCTTCGTGCTGGTCGCGCGAGCGCGCGGCTGGAGGGAGCGCAAAACGATGGGAGTGGCGATGATCGCGGGGTTGGGCCACGTGGCGCTGACCTCGGTGCTGGGCCTGATCGTGGCCTGGCTGGGCTTCGCGCTGGACGATCATTTCGGGGAGTTGTTCCGCTGGATAGCAGGCGGGGTCTTGCTCGCGGTGGGCATCTATTTCGCGGTGCAGCAACTGCGTGGCGCGGGACTGCGTCACCATCATCTGCCCGGCGGCAATCATCATCCGAGCGAGGCGTGCGGGCATGAAAAAGAGTCCAGCCATCTGGAGCACGAGCTGCGCGAGAGCCCGCTGGTGGAGCGGAAGACCGGCGACTGGGCCGCGATAAGCGGATTGCTGGTCATGCTGACACTGTCGCCCTGCGAGGCATTTTTGCCGGTGTATCTGTCCGGCGTGGAGTTTGGCTGGACCGGATTTTTCGTGCTGAGCGCGATCCTCGCCGCGGGAACGCTGGGCGGGATGACTATTTTCACCTGGCTGACCTTGCGCGGCCTGGCGCGGTTCGATCTGAAAAAAGTGGAGCGTTATGAGGCCGGCATGCTGGCTGGGGTGTTTTTGCTGCTCGGGCTCATGATGATCTTCATCGAGCACGGTCACGACCACGCGCACTGAGCGCGGCGAAAAAAAGCCCGCTCCTGTAGTGGAGCGGGCGTGATGCAAGGCGGGTGGACGCGGTTTTAGCGCCGGCCGGGCAGCTTGAACTCGACCTTGGGCGGCTGGTCGCCGACCGGTGCGACGGGCTGAACCGGAGTGACGGCGTCCGACACCGGGACGACGCCGGTGGGGGCTCCGCTGAAGACGGAGGTGGCGGGCACCTTGGCGAAGCCTTCCTCGATAAGGCGCCGCACGTGGGCGTCGCGCGTTTTGCGATCGGGGCTGCCCATGACGACGACGATGATGCGCTTGCCGTCGCGCTGGGCGGTGGCGGCGAGGCAGAACCCGGCGGCGTTGGTGAATCCGGTTTTGAGGCCGTCGCAGCCGACCACGGAAGCGAGCAGGTGGTTGTGGTTGTTCATGACCACGGGCTTGGCGCGAAGGCCGGCGCCGAACTCGCGGGTGCGGACGGAGGAGTATTTCAAGACGTCGGTGTGCTGCACGAGCTCGCGGGAGAGCAGGGCTAGGTCGCGCGGCGATGTGAGGTCTCCCTCTTCAATCTTTCGGCTTGCCGGAGGAAGTCCATGCGGGGAGCGGAATGTGGTGTGGGTCATACCCAAGGCGCGGGCGCGGGCGTTCATCTGGGCGACGAAGGCCTCGCGGGATCCGGCCGAGGCGCGGGCGAGGGCGCTGGCGGCGTCGTTGGCCGACTGGATCATGAGCGCGTAAAGCAGATCCTCGACCGCGAAGGTTTCGCGTGGATCGAGCCACACCTGGGTGCCGCCGGTCTTGGCGTCCTCGACCGCCACGGGGACGGGGGTGGACAGTTGGATTTTTCCCGAGGCAAGTGCGTCGTGCACGACCAGGAAGGTCATGAGCTTGGTCACGCTGGCCGGAGGCGAGACCACGTCGGCGTTTTCCTCGGCGAGGACAGCGCCGGTCGCGGCGTCCATGACGATGGCGCCGCGGTAATCGGCGCGAAGCGCGCCCGCGGCGACCGGCAGCAGGGCGATGAAAAAGAGGGGACGGAGAAGGGTGAACAGGCGCATTGCGAAGAGCTAAATGGGAAAGTTAGCAGGAGGAACGGCGGCAGGCGGGGCGAGCGTGAAAGGCGTGCGCCGGATTTCGTGCGGGCGGCGGATGGTGTCTGCCAGTCGAGGTCGGTTGGCGGTCTATTTGCCGACCAGAACCATCGGGCCTTCGGACATGGGGACGCCTCCCTTGCGTTCGACGGAGACGACGAAGGCGGCGATGGAGGAGACTGGATTGGCGGCCTTGAAGATGAAGCGTGCCTCGCCGGTGGCGGGTTCGACAGTGAAAACGCCTGCGCTGACGAGGGTCGGACAACCGGGGTCCATGATCCAGAGTTGGTAATCGCGATCCGCGTCGATGGCGGGAAGTTTGGCGACGGTAAGAACGCCTTGTTGGGTCGCGGCGTCCCAAACCACCACGCCTTGCGCGTCGTGCGGTTGGCTGGTTTGGGCGTAAAGCTTGGCGATGCGAAGTGTGGCTATGCGCTGGTCCGCTTCCGAGCGCGCGGCGGCCAACTCGGCGCGAAGGCGGGTCAGCTCGGCGTCGGCGGTTTGCCATTGTCTCGACTGGGCGGCGGCGAGGATGCGCTCGGCCTCGAGTTGGTTGCGAGTAGCGTGAGCCTCCGCTTGGGCCAGGTGGGCCGTCTCCTCCGCGACGCGGGCACGGGTGGCGAGCTGATCCTGGCCGACACGGAAAGTGAGCGCCATCAGGGCGAAGCACGCGGCTGCGGCGAGGGAGCCCCAGCCTAGCCAGGCCGGAAAGGGCGGAGCTTTGTTCATGTGTTACTCGAGGTGAAAAGGAAGTTCTTCGGCTGTTTCGGCGGCCGGGGTGAACTTCAGCCGAGCAACCAGATGCCCGTGACGCCGAGAACAACCAAGGAGGCGAGAATGAGCAGGGCGCGGCGTTCGACGGCGGTGATTTTGTGGAGCATGGCGGCCGAGCAATGGTTCAGGACGAAGAAGGGGCAGGGTAGCGTTCGTAGAGGGCGTAGATGACCTCGAGGGGGAGGGGTTGGAGAAGTGGCAAAATGGTTTCAACCCGGAAGCCCTGCCCTGCCGCCAGCAAGGCCAGCCGGGCGTAGTCCAAGGCCCTGGAGTCGCGTGCGGTAGCGGTTGCCAACCGCGCGGCCGCTTCGTTGGCGAGCGTTGCATCACCCACCGCCCCACAGGCGGAGAACCATGCGAGGAGCAGGGGATAGGAGGCTTCTCCGGGCGGCAGGGGATCACGGGTAAGCTTGTCGCCCAAGGCGCGGAGCAAAGCGGTGTCCGGGTGCAGCACGAGATGGGAGACCAGCATTTCCACGAGCGCCGGCTGCGTCGGCAAAGTGAGGAGCTGGCGGAACAAGCGTGCGCGGTCGGTGGTGTTTCCGGCTTTGGCCAGCACGTCGAGCTGCAGCCGGGTTTTTTCCCGATCGCCAATCGGAATGCCGGGCGCGGCCAGCCGGTTCCAAACGAGTTGTGGCCGGTTTTCATCAAGCAGCCGACGGAGAATATGCACCGCGGCGAAGGTCTCTGTCCCGGAGTCCAACGCGGCTGCAAGGGCATCCACGCGGGTCGCGGAGGAGAGCCCCGGCAGAGATTGTTCAAGCTGGAGCAACCGGCGCAAGGAGGGGTCCAATTCCGGCGAGGCGGCGAGTTTTTCGAGGGCGGCGACGTCGCCCGTCTTGCGCACCGCGAAAAGAAAAGCCTGTGTCCAGGCCGAGGAAACGCGGCCGCCCTCGGGCTGGAGCAAGCGATTGCTGGCCACTGGTAGGATAGCGTTGAAATCGCCGCGCGCCAGCAGGGCGCGATACCATGTCTGCGCGGTTTGTTCGCGCCGCTCGGGATGCTCCCGGTAGAGGCGGGTGAAGATGCCGTCCGACCAGACGGGCTGACCCGCCTGATAGAGCTGGGCGAGCAGGAGGCCGGTAGCGTAGTCGCGCGGGTTCAGATCAAAGGCGTTGGAAAGGGCGAGCAGGGCCTGCGACGGTTGGCCGGCGGCCCGCGCCTCGGCGGCGCGTTCCAGATAAAAGCGCGACCTGACCTCGCGAAGCTCGCCCCATCGGCCCGGCAAGAGGGTTTGGACGTAGTCGACCTTGTAGCCGATCCCTCGGAGCAGGCCAAAGGCGAGCAAAGAGGCCAACAGGTAGCTGACCAGCGATCCGCCGGCGAGGATGAGGAGCGCGCGGCCCCAGAATGGACGAACCTGCCCGGCGTTGACTGAGCAAACCCAGGCGCCGTCGTCGCGACGCTCGAGAAGCGGACAAACGACGCGCAACCTTGCCGGTGAGCGCAAGGACACCATGGCCTCGCACCCCGTCTCGTGGGCGCGCCCCGAATCACTGGCGACCTGGCAGGGGCAACGATTACGGCGACCGCGAGCCACGTGCCACGTTTTGCGCGTGTTCCAATAAAAGGCGCCCCAGCCGAGGCGCAAAACGTCGGTTAACCAGCCGTTCACGCGGGGAAGCTGCGATGCCAGCCGGACAAGGGCGAGCCGGAACCGGACGGGAAAAAACGCCCGGTCCGCTGGCGCGGGCGGATTTTTTTAATTTTCTATCAATTGTCGCGGTTGCGGCAGGCAGCCAACGCCGCGTCGCCACGTCCCAAAACACCTGTTATCCCGTTACCATGACGCACCTCCGACTCCCCTCCCTCCTGCGCGCCGGCTTTGTCGCGGCCGGTCTTTTCGTCTCCTCAGTCCTCGGCGCGGCCACCGTCGGCCAGCCCGCTCCGGCTTTCACCCTGACCGACCTCGACGGAAAGGCTCACAGCCTGGCCGATTTCAAAGGCAAGACGGTCGTCATCGAGTGGGTCAATCCCGAGTGTCCTTTCGTGGTGAAGCACTACGAAAAGAGCGGCAATCTGCCCGCCACCCAAAAGGCCGCGACCGCCGACGGCGTGGTCTGGCTGCTCGTCAACTCCGCCGCCCCCGGCAAGCAAGGGGACTACACTGCGGGAAAGGCCAAGGCCTGGCTGGCCAAGAACCAGGCGGCCGCGACCGCCTATCTGCGCGATGCCGATGGCAAGGTGGGCAAGGCCTACGGCGCCAAGACCACGCCGCACATTTTCGTGATCAATGCAGAGGGCGCGCTCGTCTACGCGGGCGCCATCGACAGCAAGCGCTCGACCAACGCCGAGGATATCGCCGGCGCGGAAAACTACGCGAAGAGCGCGCTCGCCGACCTCAAGGCTGGACGCCCGGTGGCCACCCCTGCGACCCAACCCTACGGCTGCGGGGTGAAGTATTGATCGCCCGTGTCGCTTTCGCGCCTCGGGCGCGTAGTCAAAAAGGGTATACAACGAAGGCCGCCCCGAACGGGGCGGCCTTTTTCTTTGGCGAAAAACCGCGTTCAGCGGGATTGGCCGCGTGCCGGCTGCGGGATCAGACTTTCACCAGGAAAAGCTCGGGATGCATCACACCGTCGGCCACGCGGTTCACCGTGCCGGTCATGCGAATGGCGAAGCCGGGGGCGATCTTGATGCCGATTTTGCCGCCGGGCATGTGCACGGTGACGTCGCCGTCCACGAGGCCGAGCTTGTGCGCGACCGCGGCGGCGGCGCTGGAGCTGGAGCCCGAGGCGAGGGTGTAGCCGGCGCCACGCTCCCAGATCTCGATGCGGATGTTGGCGCGGTCGAGGACTTGCAGGAACTGGACGTTGGTTTTGCGCGGGAAATTGGAGTGGGTCTCGAGGTGGGGGCCGTATTTGTGGGCGAGTTCGGCGGAGACCTCGGGCAGGGGCAGCACGCAATGCGGGTTGCCGATGGTGGCGGAGCAGTAGGTGAACTCGCGGTCGAGGACCTGGATCTTCTCGTTGATGACCTCGCGCTCGGGTCCAACGTGGGGGATTTTGGTGCTAACGAAGCTCACGTTGCCCATTTCGACGGTGATGAGGGCGCCGTTTTCCTTGATTTCGGACTCCACCACGCCGCCGGGTGTCTCGATGGTGAAAACAGGGGTGGTGGCCAGCTTCGCGTCCCAGAGATAGCGCGAGAAAATGCGCAGGCCGTTGCCGGATTTTTCCGCCTCGGAGCCGTCGGGGTTGAAGATGCGCAGGCCGAACTGCGCTTTTGTGGTCGGGAGCGGCCCCCAGAGGATGCCGTCAGAGCCGACGCCGAAGTTGCGGTGGCAGATGACGCGGATCTGTTCGACGGAGGGCTCGGCCCAGCCGGGGAAATCGGCCGGGTTCAGGACGATGTAGTCGTTGCCGAG
>JBDLWD010000043.1:0-4506 GCA_039804465.1 Verrucomicrobiota bacterium
TGGCGGCTCTGTTTCAAATGCCGTGCGGCGGGCCTCGCGGCCCTCGAGGCCTTCGTCCTCGCCGCACATCCCTACTCGGTCCCCGAGTGGATCGCGGTGCGCGCGGACCGCGTGGGAGAAAAATACTTGTCATGGGCCCGTGCGACCCGTAATTCCGTCAACCTTTAATCCATTTTCAACCCTCGACCTGTTTCAAGCCATGTCCCAACACGCCAGCCTCCAAGGTGCCAAAGGCATCGTCGTCAAACGCAACGTCCTCAAGCGCTTCGAGCGCGTGGCCACCCTGAAGAAGCGCGGCCAGTGGAAGGAAGGCGATCGCATCGTCGGCCTCCGCAAGACCAAGCCCGACGTCTAAGCAGTCCCTTCGGGGCTCTTAACCGACTTTACTTCGCAGGCCGGCCTTGTGCCGGCCTGCTTTTTTTGCGTCCCTGCGGCCGATGTTAGAACTGATTAAGAAGCTCATCGACTTCGTCCTCCACATCGATGTCCACCTCGCGGGGATAATCGCCGAATTCGGTCTCGGCACCTATGGGGTGCTGGTCCTGATCGTCTTTGCCGAGACTGGCTTGGTCGTAGCGCCCTTCCTGCCGGGAGACTCCCTGCTCTTCGCCGCAGGCGCCTTCTGCGCAAAACCCGAGACCGGCCTGAACGTCCATCTGCTTGCCCTCCTCCTCTTCGTGGCGGCCGTCATCGGCGACTCGCTCAACTACGCCATCGGCGCGCGCCTCGGGCCCGCCGTTTTCCAACGCGAGGACTCGCGCTTCCTGCGCCGCAAACACCTCGAACGCGCGCACGCGTTTTTCCAAAAATACGGCGGCCGCGCCATCGTTCTCGCCCGCTTCGTGCCTATCGTGCGCACTTTCGTTCCCTTCGTCGCGGGCGTCGGACGGATGGATTATCGCCGCTTCCTGCTGTTCAACGTGATCGGCGGTTTCATCTGGATCTACTTTTTCACCTACGCGGGCCACATCTTCGGCGGCGCGCCGTTTGTGCAGAAAAACTTCAAGCTCGTCATTCTAGCCATCATCGCGGTCTCGGTGCTGCCGATGGTCTTCGAGGCTTGGCGCGCCTGGCGAGAAAGTCGCTCCGGCGGAGCCGTCGCAGCCTGACCGCCCGCGCGCCCGCCTTCGCACGCCGCAGTGCAGATCGATCACGAGCGCCGCTCGGCCACCTTCGCCCTAGGCGAACTCGCGTCTTTCACGCCCGGTCCCCGTCCGCCTGAAGCAGGGCAGTCCGGACGCTGGCGCGCCGAACTCGGCGCGCGCTGGCATCGGGACAAACGCGCCGCCCTCGAGGCCGCTACCGCGACAGCCGACACCGGCACATCCGCGCCCCGCTTCGAGGTCACGGTCCGCGGCGCGCTCGCCCACCGCGGCTGGCTCTTCCACCTAGAAGGCCGGATCGATCAATCCCTGCCCGCTGCCAACGGCACCCACCTGCGCGAACTCAAGACCACGCTACACCCCCTGCCCCGCCCCGCCGAGGAGTTGCGCTCGTCCTACCCCGAACACTTTCGCCAACTCGGGCTTTACCTCGCGCTCTCGGAACTAGCCGAACCAGGGCGGTGCTTTACCGGCGAACTCGTCTACATCGAAGCCGCCACAGGCCTCGAGCAAAGCGTCTCCTACTCTGAGGCGGACAGGGCCGCACTGGCCGGCCACCTGGACGTGGTCGCGGATTTTCTCGAACAACGACGGGCCGCGCTCCTCCGCCTGCGAACGCTGCGCTGGACACCCGCCTTCGCCGCACCGCGACCCGGCCAGGAAACCATCGTGACCGACCTAGTCGCAGCGCTGGGTGCCGGCGCGCCCGTGGTGCTCGCCGCGCCGACTGGTTTTGGCAAAACCGGCGTGCTGCTCGAGGCCGCATTTTCATTTCTCCGCGACGGCCACGCAGACCGGATAGTCTACCTAACCGGCAAATCCACCGGCCAACTCCACGTTCTCACCACGCTGCAAAAGATGCTCGCCCCCTCAAAGGCCCGCCCCCCCGAGCCCATTGTCAATCAATGGTTGACTACGGGCTTGGGGTCCGGCGGCAGGGGTAAAAGCGGCGTTGCAGGCAATTCGGTGGGGGCGGCGGATCGGACGGGGGCGGAAGCGGCTGCAGTGACTACGGAAACGACAAGGGCAGCGGGGGCGGCGGCAGAATCAGGCCTCGATGCCACGACCGGACTCGTCGCCTGGAATCTGCGCTCCAAGCGCGAGCACTGCGTCAACGACATCTTTCACTGCTCCCGCGCGCGCTGCGGTTTTCTCCACGATCTGCCGCGCCGCTGGCGCGAGGCGGGGCTAGCGCGTTTCCACCTTTTCCCCGAAGAGGCGCGCGACCTGCCCGCGCTGCGCGCCGCAGGTCAGGCGGCAGGGGTCTGCCCCTACGAGATCGCCCGCGCCGCCCTGCCCGGCTGCGAGGTGTGGCTCGGCGATTTCAACTACCTTTTCTCACCCTCAAATCGCGGCGTCTTCGTGGAACAGCCGACTTGGGACCCTGCTCGCACCCTGCTCGTAATCGACGAGGCCCATCACCTGCCGGCACGGGTAGCGGAGGCGTATTCGCAGTCGCTTTCGGCCGACGAGCTGCACGCCCTGCTAGCTGAACTGCCCGACGATTCCGCGCGCCCGCTGCGCCGCGAGTTGGAGTCGCTCTGGCGTCTTGTTTCGAACCTGCCTGCGGCCGACTCGCTCGATCTCGACACCGAGGACGATCTCGTCGGCTCGCTCCGCTCGCTCGCGGCGCAGTTGGAAAAAACTCCGCCCGACTTCGATGCGCTTTCGATGACCGGGGCCGACCTCTTCTGGCGCTTTCCCGCCCTGCTCGGCTGGATGGAGGACGCCTCGCTCGAGAAACTCATTTGGACACCGCGCGCCGCCGAGTTGCGCTTCACCTGCCTGGACGCCGCGCATGTGATCGGCGAACAACTTCGCGCCTTTTCAGGTGTCGTGCTCGCCACCGCCACGCCGCCACCGGACGATGTTTTCGCCGCCGCGCTCGGACTGGCGGCCGATACGGCGGGCCCGCCCCTTCACACGCTGAGCCCGCCCGCGCCGTGGCGCGAGTCGGCCTACGATGTGGCGCTAGACCTGAGGGTGGACACCACTTTCCGCCGCCGCGCCCAACACCACGCCACCACCGCGGCCACGCTCGCCGCCCTGCGCGAAGCCTCTCGGGCCGCGCCCGTGGCCGCCTTTTTTCCCAGCTACGCCTACGCCGAGGCCGTCGTATCCCGATTGGAGGCCGACCACCCCGCCCTGCGCGCCGCGCTTCAACCGCGCTCGGCCGACCTAGCCGCGCAACGGGATTGGATCGAGGAGCAACTTGCCCTCTCCGATGTGCTCGTGTTCGTGCTCGGAGGCAGCTTCGCCGAGGGAATCGACCATCTCGGCGGACGCGTCACGCATGCTCTAGTCGTCGGGCCCGCTCTGCCGGAGGTGAACGCCCTCCAGGAGGCGCGCAAGGCGGCTTGGGCACGGGAAGTGGGAGACACCGAGGCATTTCGCCGCACCTATCTGGTGCCCGGACTGCAAAAAGTGAACCAGGCACTAGGCCGCCTCGTTCGAGCGCCCGGCCAACGCGCGCGCGTCATTCTCCACTGCCGCCGCTTCGGCGAGGCTGCCTATGCCTCGCTGCTCGCACCCGAGTATCAACTCGGGAAACACATCCTCGACGACGCAGATCTAGCGGCGTGGCTGGCGGCGGACTGATCCGGTTTGGCGTAAGCCCGCGACCGCTCACTCGTCCATCTGGATGTCTTTGTTGCGATGGCGCGGGCAACCGGCGCGCAACCAGGCGGTGATGAAACGGTCGAGATCGCCGTCGAGCACGCCTTGGGTGTCAGAGGTGCTGACGCCCGTGCGCAGATCCTTCACCATCTGGTAGGGCTGCAAGACGTAGCTGCGGATCTGCGCGCCCCATCCGATTTCGCCCTTCTCACCGTAAAACTTGTCCATCTCGGCGCGCTGTTCATCGAGCTTCTTCTCGTAGAGGCGGGCCTTCAGGATGTTCCAGGCGGAGGCCTTGTTCTTGAGCTGGGAGCGCTCGTTTTGGCAGACGACCACGATGCCCGAGGGAATATGGGTGAGGCGCACCGCCGAGTCGGTGGTGTTGACGCCCTGACCACCCTTGCCGGAAGAGCGATAAACGTCGATGCGCACCTCGGTCTCGGGGATGTCCATCTTGATCTCGTCGTTAACCTCGGCGACGACGTCGACGGCACAAAACGAGGTGTGGCGGCGGGCATTGGAGTCGAAGGGCGAGATGCGCACGAGGCGATGAACACCACGCTCAGCCTTGCAGTAACCGTAGGCGTTTTCGCCTTTGATGAGGATGGTGGCCGTGCTGATGCCAGCGGTGTCGCCCGGCTGCACGTCCATGAGCTCGGTGGTGAAACCGCGGCGCTCGGCCCAGCGGGAATACATGCGAAATAGCATGTCGGCCCAGTCGTTGGACTCGGTGCCGCCGGCGCCGGCCTGGATGGAGAAAATGGCGTTGTTGCGGTCGAACTGGCCG
>JBDLWD010000044.1:0-2899 GCA_039804465.1 Verrucomicrobiota bacterium
AAAACAACGCGCGCAACAGCAACAACCGCCGCCCCGCCTCCGGCGCCAACGCCGACCCGCGTGCCGCCCAAAACACCCCCGCCACCACCCAGGGACCCGTCTCCCAGATGTTTCGCGCCCGCGAGCTCGCCGAGACCGAGGCCAAGATCAAGGCCTCCGAGACCGGCGCCATGCTCACCGGCGTCCAGGCCAAGCTCCAGTTCCAGACCGCGCTCGTGAACCTGTTTCTCCAGCGCCGCTTCCAGCACTGCCTCATCGCCGCCAGCTTCTACCGCTACATCTTCAAGGGCTCCGCCCAAAACCTCGAGGTCGGCAAAAAGGAGATCCAATCCTTCCTCCCCTCCGGCGATCTCGCCCTCACCGTCGAGACCCTCGAATTCCTTTCCCGCGAGGCCATCAACGACACCGAGTCCGCCATGCAGGCCGTCCGCGCCAGCTACGCCGACGGCCAACTCGTCGGCGCACTCGAGCGTCTCCAGGAAACCTTCTTCCTCGGGGAATATCTTCCCGCCGTCGCCGGCTTCGAGCGCGATAAAAAGCAGACCCTCCACGCCCTCTACCGCCAGATCGATCAGGCCAGGAAGCTAGCCGACCTGAAAGACTACGACGCGGTCGACAAGGTCGTCGCCGAGATCGGCACGCTGTCCAAAGACTTCCGCTCCGGCGAGGTCGTCTCCGCCGTCCGCGCCGCCCAGCGCATGAGCACCCTCGCCCTCTACGCCGCCCAGCAAGCCGCCGCCACTGGCGACTTCATCCGCGCCCAGGAGGGCGTCCAGCGCGCCGCCTCACTCTGGCCGCTCAACCCCGCGATCAAGACCTACACCGAAAACATGGCCAACCAGGTCGACCTCGGTTCGCAGGCCGCCACCCTCTTCGACGACGCCATCAAGCGCAACGACCTCCGCCGCCTCTACGACCAGCGCAGCGAACTCGCCATCGCCCTCCTAACCGACGCCGTCCGCGGTCCGCGCCTGAAGGAGATCATCGAAAAACTCTCCCGCGTGGAGATCTTCCTCGCCCAGGCTCAGGAACTCCTCGCGCAAAACAACGCCTTCGCCGCCTGGGAGGCCCTCGAGGCCGCCTCCGGCCTCGTCCCCAGCGACGTCCAGGTCAACCAGCGCCGCGCCGAGCTTGCACCGCGCGTCGCCGCCTTTGTCGGCCGGATCGACGCCGCCAAACGCCACGAGGAGGGCGGCCGCCCCGCCGCCGCCCTCACCCAGTGGCTCGCAGCCCAGTCCCTCTACCCCGCCAGCTCCCTCGCCCGCCTCGGCGTCGAGCGCGTGGGCGCGCGTCTGCTCGTCGACCTATCCAGCGCCGACGCCAAGAAGCCCGCGTCCGACGCCTCTTCATCCTCGTCGTCCGGTTCCTCCGCCTCGGCCACCCAGCCTGCCGCCTCCGCCTCAGCCTCCGCGGCCGACACCGAGAGTTGAGCCCTGGCTACCTCCCCGCACATGCGCCCTCCCATCCGCGCCGGCTCTGCCGAAGCCCAGTCCCTCGGCCAAGCCACCCCCGCCACCCAAGCCGTCGTCTTTTGGGCCGTCTGGTTCTCCCTGACCTCCGGCGTAGTCGTCCTCCACGTCCTGCTCCGCCCCACCCCAGCCCGCCCAGGCGCCGCCCTCGGCGGCTTCGGCCCCATCGAGTGGATTTGCGTCGGACTGGTCGTCGTTTCCGCCGCCCTCCGCTGGCTGCTCCTCCCCCGCCTCGGCACGCTGCCGGCCAAACTGCCCGTCTTTATCGTCGCCTGCGCCATGGCCGAGGCCTGCGGCATCCTCTCGCTTTTTCTCTCCCCCGCGCACCACCGCGAACTCTTTTTCGTCAGCCTTCTCGGATTGCTGACGCTCGCGCCAGTCTTTGCCCTGCCCCGCCCGTCCGGCTTCCCCCGCGCCGAAGGCTGAAAACCCCGGCAACACGTCCTCTCGGCGGCGCATCCGCCCGCCCACTCCGCGCCTGCCGACTCCACCGGTGTTGACTGTCCGCGCACGCCGCGCGCCTACACGCCGCTTTCCGCCTCGCGCCCCTTGGTGCGTCCTCGCTTAGGCTCAACAATTCGCGCACTTAATGCCAAAAATTGCTCGAAATCTCTCAAATTCTTCCAAACAACCTCCACCTTCCCCTGCATGTCCTCCCCTGCCCGCAGCAAGAAAACCGCCTCCGCCTCCGCTTCCGCCGCCTTCGCCGCCGCGCGCGATGCCTACGCCGCCCTCGGCGTCGACGTCGAGGCCGCCCTCGCGACCCTCGCCGCCACCCCCATTTCGCTGCACTGCTGGCAAGGCGACGACGTAGGCGGTTTCGAGAAGGCCGACGCCACCCTCTCCGGCGGCGGCATCCAGGCCACCGGCAACTATCCCGGGAAGGCCCGCACTCTCGACCAGCTGCGCCAAGACCTCGACCTCGTCCTCAAGCTCCTTCCGGGCCGCCATCGCCTGAACCTCCACGCCATCTACGCCGACTTCGCCGGCAAGCCCGTGGACCGCGACGCCATCGAGCCGAAGCACTTCGCCTCCTGGGTCGACTGGGCCCGCGACCGTAAGCTCCACGGCCTCGATTTCAACCCTTCCAACTTCTCCCACCCGAAGTCGGCCGAGGCCACCCTCTCCCACCCCGACAAGGCCATCCGCGACTTCTGGATCGCCCACTGCGCCGCCTCCCGCCGCATCGGCGCCCACTTCGGCAAAAAGATGGGCACCCGCACCGTCACCAATGTTTGGATACCCGACGGCTCCAAGGACACCCCTTTTGACCGCGCCGCGCCCCGCGCCCGCCTAGCCGACTCGCTCGACCAGGTCTTCGCCGAAAAGCTCAACCCCAAGCACCACCTCGACGCCGTCGAGTCCAAGCTCTTCGGCATCGGCGCCGAATCCTACACCGTCGGCTCCCACGAGTTCTACCTCGGCTACGC
>JBDLWD010000045.1:0-3799 GCA_039804465.1 Verrucomicrobiota bacterium
CAGCGACCGCACGCTCTGGCTGCACTACCTTGCCTCGCTCGGCTTGGACGAGGCCCGCTCGAAGTCCGTCCTCGGCGCGGTCGATAAATACGAGAAAATGGGCGACGATGCCTTTAAGGCCTATGCCGAGGCGCACGGCGCCCCGCTCTCCGAGGACGTCAAGGCCAAGGTGCTCGCTTTCCTCAAAATCAAGAGCCTCTCCGCGCTCGAGGCGGTGCTCGCGCCCATCGGCGGCGACGCGCTGCAGACCCGCCTAGCCGATTGGCGCAAACTTCTCAACGGCCTCACCGCGATGGGACTCGGCGAGTTCGTCGAGGTGGACTTCGGCGTCGTGCGCGGCCTCGCCTACTATACCGGTTTCGTGTTCGAGGCCTTTGATCGCAAGGGCGAGCTGCGCGCCATCGCCGGCGGCGGCCGCTATGACGACTTGGTGAAAAAGCTCGGAGGCCCCGATCTGCCCGCGGTCGGCTTCGCCATCGGCGATGTCACCATGGGCCTGCTGTTGGAATCGCGCGGACTCATGCCCGCCTTCGGTCCCAACGCCGAGATCTACGTCGTGATCGGCGGCGAGGCCGAGCGCACCGCGGCTTTTCTGGACATCGCCGCCCTCCGCTCCGCCGGCTACCGCGTGGAATACCCGCTTAAAGACCTCGCCTTTGGCAAACAGTTCAAGGCCGCCGCCGAATCCGGCGCCAGACTCGCCCTTGTTTACGGTGGCGACGAGCTGGCCAAAGGGGTCGTGAAACTCCGCGACCTCGCTGATCGTAGCGAGCATGAGGTGCCGCGCTCCTCGGTCGTCGAGGCCGTGCGCGACCATTTCACGGGCGGAGCTGCCTCCTAAGTTTCTCCCCAAAAGTGATTTGGGCGGGATGAAGTTTGCCCTTGCCGGGGGCGTGGCCGGCGGGCGATTCTGACCCTTCGCGGCATTTTCTTTGGTCAGGCCGGCGACGCCGCGTCGCTCCCGTCGGCCCTCATCGTCAGAAACCTTCAACCCAACGCGTCGCAAGGCGCGTCGCGGTTCGACGTTGTCTCCGGAGCGGGGCGGCGGCGAAACGCATTCCGTCACGTTATGAGTTCCATCATGCAAGAGCTGCTCGCCGGCTCCAACATCGGCCAGCTGCAGCAGGGCAAGATCGTCCCCGGCGTCATCACCGAAATCCGCCAGAACGAGGTCGTCGTCGACATCGGCGGCAAGTCCGAGGGCATCATCCCCGCCAACGAGTTTATCGACATCGGCGAGCTTCAAATCGGCGGCACCGTCGAGGTGCTGATCGAGAAGATCGAAAACAAGGAAGGCTATCCCGTCCTCTCCTACGACAAGGCCGAGCAGAAGAAGAACTGGGACAACATCCTCACCAAGTTCCCCGAGGGCTCCGTCGCCACCGGCCGCGTAAAGGCCAAGGTCAAGGGCGGCCTCATCATCTCCATCGGCGTCGACGCCTTCATCCCTGCCTCGCACGTCGATATCCAGCCCCCCAAGAATCTCGATCAATACGTCGGCCAGACCTACGATTTCAAGGTCATCAAGATCGACCAGGTTCGCAAGAACATCGTCCTCTCCCGCCGCGAGCTCATCGAGCAGCAGCGCAGCGAGAAGCGCAAGGCCCTCCTCGACTCCATCCAGCCCGGCCAGGTCCGCAAGGGCGTGGTCAAGAACATCACCGACTTCGGCGCGTTCATCGACCTCGACGGCATGGACGGCCTCCTCCACATCACCGACATGTCCTGGGGCCGCATCGCGCACCCCTCCGAGGTCCTCAAGCAGGGCGAGGAGATCCAGGTCATGATCATCGAGGTCAACCGCGAGAAAGAGCGCGTTTCCCTCGGCCTCAAGCAGACCACCAAGAACCCCTGGGACGAGATCGAGCACAAGTTCCCGGTCGGCGCCAAGGTGCACGGCAAGGTCGTCAACCTCGTCCCCTACGGCGCGTTCATCGAGATCGAGCCCGGCGTCGAAGGTCTCGTCCACATCACCGAGATGTCCTGGACCAAGCGCATCACCAAGCCCTCCGAGGTCCTCAAGGTCGGCCAGGAGCTCGATGCCGTCGTCCTCGGTATCCAGAAGGACGACCAGAAGATCTCCCTTGGTCTCCGCCAGCTGGAGCCGAACCCCTGGGACATGGTTCGCCACAACTACCCGATGGGCGCCCGCGTCCGCGGCAAGGTGCGCAACATGACCACCTACGGCGCCTTCATCGAACTCGAAGAGGGCATCGACGGCATGGTGCACGTCTCCGACATGACCTGGAACCGCAAGGTCAACCACCCGTCCGAGGTCCTCAAGAAGGGCGACGAGGTCGACGCCATCGTTCTCGACGTCGATCCTTCCCAGCAGCGCATCAGCCTCGGCATGAAGCAGCTCGCCGAGGATCCGTGGTCCGACATCGACGCGCACTTCAAGATCGGCGACGTCGTCAAGGGCACGGTCTCCAAGATCACCACCTTCGGCGCCTTCGTGGAGCTGAAGGACGGCATCGACGGCCTCGTGCACATCTCGCAGATCAGCGAGGAGCGCATCGACAAGGTGAAGGATCACCTCAAGCCCGGCCAGGAAGTCACCGCCCGCGTGGTCAAGATCGACCGCGAGGAGCGCCGCCTCGGCCTCTCCATCAAGGCCGCCAACTACAGCGCGGAGCAGCTCGCCGCCGAGACCTCGGCCTTCGAGGCGCTCAACCGCGACAGCTCCGGCGACATGATGAACCTCGGCGACATCCTCGACGCCGCTTCCGACAAGAAGTAAGCGACCCGGAGACGGTCCGGAGCGCGCTGGTGACGGCGCGTTCCATTCTGTATCCAAAAAATAACGACGCCCGGCCCCGCAAGGGAGCCGGGCGTTTTTTTGGCCTCTTTTCAACGCCCGGGCCCGGAGGCGAAGCGGACGATGCGAGCGCGGCATGCAAGTCTCCGCACCGCGTTTCCGCACCGAAACCCGAACTCGGTATCAGGCGAGCGCTACCACGCGCGGGGCTGGCATGCCCTTGCGCGGCGGGGGCAGGAGGTCGCCCGCCGCGCGGCCCAGCAGGGCGCGGCCGATGGGCGAGGAGGGCGTGACCACGGTGATCTCGCGCGAGGGTTCCTCGGGCAGCGGGACCACAAGGCCGCCGTTGGTCGGCCCGAGGAGGAGCAGATCCTCGCGGCGGCCGTTCGCGATGGTCACCAGGCTGCCGAGCTGGGCGCGGTCGTGACCGGCGGGTGGAAAGCGGAGGGCACGCCAGGCGGCGAGGGCGGCGGCAAGTTCCGATGCGAGGCGCGCCTGGCCTTCGGCGAGATAGGCGGCCTCCTGCGCGTGCGTGTCGTATTTATTTTCCGCGCGGCTTTCCTCGCTGATCGACTCGTCGCGGGCGTCGAGCGCGGCGTGGGTCTGGCGGGCGAGTTCGGCCTCGAGGGCGGAGAGGACGGCGGCGCGAAGGGCTTCCCGGGACATCGGGCGATCAGGGGCTTTCAGGCGCCGCGCCGCGCGGTCAAGGCGGCGCGCGCCCGTTCGAGGGCGGCGCCGAGCACCGCCACGCCGACGGGCTTGGCAAGGTAGTCGTCCATGCCGGCGGCGAGGCATTGCTCGCGGTCGCCGGGGAGGGCCTGGGCGGTGAGCGCGACAACGTAGGGGCGGCGATCAAGCGGCATGGTGGCGACGATGCGCCGGGCGGTTTCGAGTCCGTCGAGCCGCGGCATCTGCACGTCGAGCAGCACAACGTCGAAATCGCGGGCTTTGAGCGCGTCCAGCGCCTCCAGTCCGTCGGAGGCCATGGCTGGATCGAGATGTCCGAGGCGTTCGAGGAGGAGACTGACAACGACCTGGTTG
>JBDLWD010000046.1:0-3463 GCA_039804465.1 Verrucomicrobiota bacterium
AGCGAATGCGGCGCCGGGCCGACGATCGGCGGCGCCGCTTTCGGGGTGGATCAACGACGCGCCAGGGGCGCGATCTCCTCGGCGCTCAGCGCGCGGTGATGGATGCGCAGGTCGCCGAGCGAGCCGGAGAACGTCTGGCGCTGGCCCTTGCCCCAAAGCACGCCGACGCCGCCGGGGGCGCCGAGATCGTCGGTGCGCTGGGTGATGCCCGCGCGGGTGGCGGCGGGTGTGCCGTCAACGTAGAGCGTGGCGGCGCCGCGGTCGAAAACAAAGGCGACATGCACGAGGCGGCCGGGCGCGTAGGCGCTCGGGGCAACGAGGGTGGCGTGCGAGGCTTCGCTGCCGATGAGCGCAACAATATCGCCGGCGGCGGTGAGCCGGATGCTCCAGCCGGATTCGCCTGCGGCGGGTTGTTTGTCGATCGGCGTTTCGTCGGCCAGGCGCTCGGCGCGCAGGGCGAAGGCCACGCTGATGGCGGGGGCGGAGCCGGTGTCGCGGGGGAAGAGGTAGTAGCGCTGGTCGGCGAAGTTTTGCAGCGAGCCCGGGAAGAGGCTGAAGAACGGATCGTCGGGCACGCGGAAGGGCGCAGCCTCGTCCACGGGGGCGCCGGGATGGGCGGGTTTGTAGAACGCGATGCCGTCGACTTCCAGCCACTGCCAGGCGGAGGCCTGCGACTCGACGCCGATGGTGACCGAGCCGCCGCGCACCTCGACCTCGGGAATCTGGACGAGGGTCCATTCGGATGAGGCGGGGATGGGAACGGATTTCTCCCCGGCGCCGTTGGCGTAGACGCGGAGCGCGGCGGTTTTTTGGCCGCCGGAGGAGCGCACCCAGGCGGAGGCGGAGTAGGTGCCGTCGAGCAGGTGCTGGAGGGTCTGGCTGGTGGCGACCGAATAGGCGCGGTCCGAGGCGTGGCGCAGCTTGGCGTGGTCGCGATGCGCGGCGCCTCGGGCGACGTAGCTGGCGGCCTCGTCGCCTTGCTCAAGCCAGGCCATGGGAAGCTGCGGGTCCACCACGGTGAGGTTGTATTCAAAACCTGGATTCCCCAGCAGGTTGGCCCCGGGCCAGTCCTTGGCGTAGTAGCGGAAGTAGTCGAAGAGGGCCTCGCCCGGGAGCTGGGAGGCGTCCATCTCCTTGTGGTGGGCTCCGGCGAGGGAGGTGAGCCAGACCTCCTGCTGCGCGTAGAACTGCGAGTAGCCGGTGCGGGCGACCTCGCGGCCGTTGTCGTAGAAGATGACCCCGTCGGGACGAAACTCGTAGCCGTCGACGAAGAAGCCCTCGGCATCGGGTTGGACGGGGATGAAGCTGCGGTGGGGCCAAAGGATGGAGCGGGAGCCTTCGGGGATGAGGTGGATGTAGATGTTGTTGGTCCCGTGCCAGCTCGGGCTGCTGATCTCGGCCGAGTCGATCTCGATGACGCGGTTGCGCGCCGGGCGGGTGGGGTCCTGTCCGGCGAGACCTGGCTGACGATCCACGCCGAATTGCCAGAAGGCGGCGTGGGTGCCCGGTGTGGTTATCATGAACGGCTTTAGGCGCGTCTCGTAGTAGCCGTAGCCGAAGCGGCGTTTCGAGATGAGGCCGCCGCAGGTGTTCTCCAGCTTGCCGGAGATCGTTTCCTGCGCGTGGCGGATGCGCATTTGGCCATCGGACACCGTGACGTTTTCACGGCGGTTCAGGGCGTAGATCCAGCCGGCGGTGGGATCTTCGCCGCCACGGCGTCCCACGCGGTAATCCCAGAACGACTCGTCCACCCGACCGGAGTCGAAGTTGTCCTCGAAGACGAGACGGTAGCCCTCGCCCGGAGGCGGCGCGGCGAGCGCGGCGAGCGAAGGCAGCAGGCTGAGGCAGGCGAGCAGGCGACGGGAGACCATGGGGATTTAGCGAAGGGAGACGGTGATCGCGACGACTTGGTGGAGAGTTTCCCGGGCGGGTTCGGGGAAGGCGATGGACAGCTTGCCGTCCTGCCAGACGAAGGGCACGGCCTCGCCCGTGCCGAGGACGCGGGCGGAAAGGACCGAGGCGACGGACGCGCCGGGGGCGAGGGTGAGCGTGCCCTTGAAGCCTGGGACGGCGTGGAGGAACCAGGTGTCGCCGCGCACGGTTACGGGGACATTGGCGACGGCCTCGGGCGGGACGGCGGACGCGCCGCGAATGGACGCGCCGTTGGCCTGCATCCAGGCGCCTAGTTCGGACATGCCCTTGTAGAAGGGCGGCGGCATGGAGCCGTCGGGACGCGGGCCGGTGTTGGCCATGAGCACGCCGCCCCAGCCTTTGGTGCGGGCGAGGCTGCGGGCGATGGAGGCGGTGGACGAGTATTTGGTCTCGTTGGCCTTTTGGTAGCCCCACGTGGGGGCATTCCAGATGCGAAGCTGCTCCCACCAGCCATCGGGGCGGGTGGGCTGGTCGCCGTGCTCGACGGTGAAGTAATCGCCTTCGAATTTAGCCCCGTCAGGGGTCTTTTTGAGTCCGCCCCGGTTGTTGATGACGATGCCGGGTTGAAGGGCGCGGATCTCCTCGAGCGTGATGTCGGAGCCGCTGCCGCCGTCGAACCAGAGGATGTCGATCTTGCCGTAACGGGTAAGGATTTCGGTGAGCTGCCGGCGCATGATGGCGCGGATGCGGGCGGCCTCCTCGGGCGGCATTTTTTTCACCTTAGTCGGCTGATGATGGATGTCGAAGTCGGGGCGGTCGGGGATGGAAGGCAGGCTGGAATTGCCGCCGCTTTCGCTGCGGTAGTTGAAGGACATATACGGGTGGCCGAACCACCAATCCGGGCCGGAGAAATACACGCCGACCTTCAGGCCGACAGCGCGGCAGGCGGCTACGTATTCACCCAAGAGATCGCGGCCGCCGAGGTGGGTGCGCACGCCGAGATCGGTGGTCTCGGTGGGCCAGAGCGTGTAGCCGTCGTGGTGTTTGGCGGTAAGGACGGCGTAGTCGAAGCCGGCGTCCTTGGCGGCCTGGAGCCAGAGCTTGGGCTCGTAGCGCTCGGCTTTGAAGCGATCGGCGAGTTTCCAGTAGTCGACGGGCGGGATTTTTTTGCCTTTGCCCATGTTGAAAACCATGGGCCAGGAGAGGTCCATGTCGCCGTCCACGGAGGCGATGCCCCAGTGGAGGAAAAGGCCCAGGCTGGCGTCGCCAAACCATTGGGCGTCGGGGTGGGTAGTGCGCACGCCGACCGTGCCGGCGACGGTGCGCTCGCGCATTTTGGCATCGAGAAGGGACTTTCGGTCGGAGCCGCCCGGGTCCTGGTTCAGGGCGGCGGCCTGTTCGGCGGCGTTTTTCTTCATCAGCGCCTCGTCGTCGGCGAGCGCAGACAAGGCGGCGAGGAGCGCGGAGCAGCACAGCAGGCGCGGGAGAAAGCGAAGTGTGTTCATGGGGAAATGAGAAAACTCGTCGTTTGAGCGTGGTGATCGGGTCTCAGCGGCGTTGGTAGATGCGGACGTAGTCGACCTCCATCTGC
>JBDLWD010000047.1:0-5890 GCA_039804465.1 Verrucomicrobiota bacterium
CTCTCCGTAGCCACCATGCTAGGCACTCACAGCTTCAAATGGGGCTACGTTGCAGCGGGGGCGGCGGCGGTCGCAGTCGGCTTCCCCTTTCTTGGCCCAAGCCCCGCGCTCGGTGTTTTTGCCATCGTTGCTTCTGCTCCAATTTACCCGGCCTTTATGCAGCGAGCCACCTTGGTCCTGCCTGTTCGTGGCTGAGGAACTCCTCGCCTTAGCGCGTAAGCGCCCAGAGTCGCCAGCCCAGCAGTCCCGTCGCCGCGGCCAAACCGCCTGCCAGCGCCCCCCAGATGCCTTCGAGCCCCGCCCCGCCGCGCACGCCGAACCACCAGCCCGCCGGCAGCGCCAGCATCCAGTAGGCCGCGAAGGCTGCGGCCATGGGCACGCGCACGTCGGCCAGCCCGCGTAGAGATCCCGCGAACACGACCTGCAAGCCGTCAAACAGTTGGAATACGCCAGCCACCACCAGCACGCGCGCCGCCAGCCCCACCACCTCCAGATCGTTCGAAAAACCGCTCGCCACCTCGTAGCCCGCGAGGAAAAAAACCGTGGTCGAAAGCGCCGCCGTCCCGCAGGTCAGCAGCGTGGCCCCCAGCGCGATCGGTCTCACCCGCTCCTGCCGGCCTGCCCCCACCGCCTCGCTTGTCCTCATCGACAGCGCGATCGACAGCCCCAGCGGCACCATGAATGTCAGCGCCGCGCATGAGATCGCGATCTGGTGCGCGGCAAGCGGCACCGTGCCCAGCCACCCCGCCATCACCGCCGCGGCCGAAAACGCCGCGCTCTCGAAAAACAAGGCCGCCCCCATCGGCAGTCCCAGCGCCAGCATCTCCCGCGAACGTGCGCGCATCACCCGCGTCGCCCGCGCGGCCGCGATCGCCTCCGCGAATTCCGGCGCCCGTTTCAGCCACGCTCTCAGCACCATCACCGTGGCGACACGCGCCAGCAGCGTGGCCACTCCCGCACCGGTCAAGCCCCAGGCCGGCGCCCCCAGCTTGCCGTAGATCAAGACCCAGTTCAGTCCCGCGTTGAGCAGCACCCCTGCCAGCATTATCGCCAGCGGCGGCCACGGCCGACCGAGCGCTTCCGCAAATTGACGATCCGCCTGAAACAGAAGGGAGGGCACGAGCGACAACGCGATCAACGCATAGTAGGGGCCCATTGCCACCACCACTTCCTCCGGTTGGCCAAAGCGATCCGCCATCCACAGACTCGCCGTCATTAACCCGGCGAGCAGCACACCCGCCGCCCACGCCAAGCCTCGCGCATGACGCAGCCAAACTCCCGCCTCGTCCGGGCGCCCCGCGCCCGAAGCGCGCGCCACCAGCACCGACCCTGGCTGCAAGAGGCCGATGCACCCCACGAAAATAAGCCCGAAAATCGCCCCGGCAAACGAGGCCGCCGCCAGCTCGACCGTGCCCACTCGCCCGATCATCATCGAGTCGGTGATGCCCATGAGCATCTGGCTCACCTGCCCCAGCATGATGGGCAGCGCCAAGGCCACCGTAGGGCGCAGTTCATGGGTCCACTTGGGCATTGGTGTTGGAGAGCAAGCGCGGGTGATTATAAGCTTTTTACCAGCCACCTTCGGGTATTTCACGACCCGCGCAAGCTTCCGTCTGCCATACTTCACCAACGGTTTCCGGAATTTCTCCCGTGTTAAGCCGCCTAGGTTTTCCCGTTGTCGCCGCCGGACTGCCGGCACATTCTGCATCTATCCCTGTCTTTATCCGTCCCCACTCGCCTATGAAGCCTTCGCGCCTCCTTGCCTCCCTTGCCCTGCTGCTCGGCCTCTCCGCCGCCCACGCGCAGTCCACCGTTGTCACGGAGCGCGCCGTCGAGGCCCCCGCCACCAAGGTTGAGACTCGCACCATCACCACGGCCGACGGAAAAACCGTTACCGAAAAACTCACGACCACGACCCAGATCGAGCGCGAGACCGTGGCCAAGACCTACACCGCCGCCGTGGTTGTCTCCCAACGTCCGGAGTGCGGCTGCGAAGGCGACCAAGTCGCGCAGCTTGAGGATCTGCTCACCGCCCGCCTCGCCGACCTCGGCTTTCGCCTGATCTCCCGCGAACTGGTCGTTTCCAACTTGCGCAACTTCGTCCCCGCCGACGCCGTGACCAATGTCGATTCCGCCCGCGCCGCCGCCGCCGCCGAGGCTGCCTTCCTCGACCAATCCAGCGCCATTCGCCTCGCCCAAAACTTGGGCGCCGACTACCTGCTCCACGCCTCCATCGTCTCCTGCACGAGGGCCAAGCGCACGGTAAACGCCTACGGTCAGAAGCTCGAGAATACCGACTACACCGTCCGCGTCGCCTACAAGCTCCTCGACGCCCAGGCCGGCGGCGCCCTCACCGGAGACGTCGTCAAGGTCACCCGTGCCGAGCAGGCCAACGCCAACGCCTCCACCGACTCGGGCGGCGTCGCCCAAGACCTCCTCGATGAAGCCTCGCAGCAGATCGTCGTCTCCCTCCGCGCCCGCCGCGACGCCGGCCGCATCGCCGCCGCCAAGCCCGCCGCCCAGGCCGTCTCCATCACCGTGAACGTAGAGGCCTCCGACCTCTACATCCCCGACGTTCGCATCAACGCTGAAAATGTCGTCACCGTCGGTGAATCCAAGTTCAAGGTCCTCCCGCTCTCCGCGAACGTGGAGGTTGATGGCGTCGCGGTCGGCACCGCTCCCGGAAAAATCTCGCTCAAGCCCGGCTTCTCCCGCCTTCGCATCACCCGCGAGGGCTTCCAGCCCTGGGAGCGCACCGTCAACACCTTCGAGGGCCAGTCCCTGACCGTTGCCCTTACCATGACCGAGGCCGGCCTTAAGCGCTTCCGCGACTCCACCGCCTTTCTCAACGACCTGAAAAACGGCGCCAAGCTCACTGACGCCGAGGTCAAGGTTCTCGAAGGCCAGGCCAAGTCCCTCGAAAACTCCTTCTTCCGCGTCGATACCAAGGAGAACTTCCGCTTCATCCTTCCCGAGCGCTACCGCGAGGTGGAGTGATCCGCCACCCCCTCGGCTCCGTCTTGTTCCTTTTCCCGTTCTACCGTCGCACTGCTTCCACCCTCTTCACGCCCGCTCCTCCGGCCGTCCACATGAAATCCGCCCCCGTCCTCTTCTTCCGTCCGCTTTCCCTCCGCCGCTCCGTCGCGCTTTCGCTCTGCGCCTCCGCGCTCGCCGTCCTTCCGCTCTCAGCCCAGGACGCCGCGCCTGCCTCTGCCGCCGCCCCCGCCGCTCCGGCCGCCCCCGCCCTCAAGGCCGTCGCCGTTGCAAAGATCAAGGCCACGCCCGCCCTCCTCGCCAATGCCGAGGGTAACCAGCGTCGCAACTCCATCGACCGCATGAGCCAGGCCCTCGACGGACAACTCGTCTCCGCCCTCCAGCAGACGCGCAAGTTCACCGTCCTCGCCCGCTCCGACGCCGACGCCCTCATCGAGGAAAACGCCGCCTCGGGGAAGAATTTTTCCTTCGGCGAGTCTGACCTCACCCTCGTCGTCACGATCGACGACTTTCAGGACTTCACCCAGACCGCCCATTTCGCCGCCATCAACAAGACCGCCACCAAGCGCGTCGTTCGCTTTTCCACCGTCGCCAAGCTCTACGAGACCAAGACCAACAAACTCGTCGAGACAGCCAATTTCCAGGAGCAGACCCTCGATGCCGAGGAAGAGCTTGCCAACTCCGCCACCTCCGGCGGCGAACTTTCCGACTCCCTGCTTGTCGCCCTCACCCGCCGCATGAGCGAAAAAGTCGCCCAACGAGTCGCCGACGTCGCCTTCCCCGCCCGCATCCTCGCCAAGACCGGTAAAACCGTCACCATCAACCGCGGCGACGGCACCGGCATCGCCGCCGGTCAGCTCTGGGAGGTCTTCGCCCTCGGCGAAGAGCTCAAAGACCCCGATACCGGCGCATCCCTGGGCCGCGAGGAGATCAAGGTCGGCCAGGTGCGCATCCAGCGCGTAACCCCCCGCACCGCCCAGGCCGAAATCAGCGGCGAAGACCTCGGCATCGAACGCGGCGCCGTTGTCCGTCGCGTCGAACAGTAAGCCGTCCCGCTTCCTTCCGCGTGCCGGCCCATCGCCCCGGCGCGCGTTCAGTCCGACTCCTCCGCTTCACTTTCGCTCCGTTGATCGCGTCTCCAGAACATGCCTTCCGCATCTAAACGCCCCATTGGCCTGCCCGCCGTCCTTCTGGCGCTCGGCTTCCTCCTCACCGGTTGCCAAACCTACACCGAACGAACCCAGTCGCGCGATGAGGCCCTCCGCACCGGCAACATCGCCGCCGCCGTCGCCCAGGCCGATCGGGACGCTGATAAAAACGCGAACAACAAGGACACCATCCTTTTCCGCCTCGAACAGGGCGCCATCCTCCGCACCGCCGCCCTCGCCAACCTCCAGACACCCCCGCCCGCCGCCCAAGCCGCTAGTCAATCAACGATTGACGGAGAGCCGGCTGGGCAGACTCAGACAAACCAGGCCCTCAACGCCGCCGCTCCCGAGGACATCGCCCCTCGCATCGCCTGGCTCACTCGCTCGCTCTCGGCCTTCGACGAGGCCGCCCGCCGCATCGAGGCCGAGGAAGCCGCCGCCAAGATAAAGGTGGGCTCCGAAGTCGGCGCCGCCCTCACCAATCAGGCCAACACGCCCTACCGCGGCCGCGCCTACGACAAGGTGATGCTGCACACGTATCAGGCGCTCAACTACCTCCAGCTTCGCGACGCCGACGCCGCCCGCGTCGAGCTCAACCGCGCCCTCCAGAGCCAGCGAGACGCCGTCGATGCCAACGCCAAACGCATCGCCGAGGCCGAAAAGCTCGCCGACGAGGCGAAGTCCGGCGGCGTGAAGGACGACCAAGGCCGCCAAGGATCCGGTTACGATGTCGACCGCGCCACGTCCGACCCCCGCACCTCCGCCGGCATCGCCAACATCGAAGCCAAATTAAACTCCGCCATTCTTCCTTACGGCGACTACGTCAACCCTTTCACCACGTTCCTCGACGCCCTCGTCTTTACCCATCAGGGCCTCGACGCCTCCGATCTTGAGCGCGCCCGCAAGAGTTGGGAGCGCGTCGTGGGCTTCGCACCGCAAAACCCCTACGCCCGCGCCGACTACGTCGCCGTCGAGCCAGATAGCCAGGCGCCTGCCTCCGTCAACTCCGAGCCCCAGGCCGGCACCCCGGCCCCTTCCTCGGCTGCCGCGCCCGCCGCATCCTCCGAGGCTCCCGCCGTCCCGGCCACCACCGAGCCTTCTGCCGTTGCCGCTTCGCCCGCGCCCGCGCCCGCGTCTGTTCCCGCAGACACCGCTGTCGCCGCTGCACCTGCTGCCAGTCCCTCGCTCCCTGCGCCCGCCTCCGGCATCACCTACGTCATCTTCGAGACCGGCGCCGCGCCTTATCGCGACCAGATCCGCATCGATCTTCCGCTGTTCCTCGTCACCAGCGGGGTCTCCTACGTCGGCATGGCCCTTCCCCAACTCGAGACCGTGAGCGGCCACGCTTCCGTGCTCACCGCCACCACCACCGATGGCCGTTCTTACTCCACCTCGCTGGTTGCCTCGATGGACAGCGTCGTCGCCCAGGATTTTAAGAACGAGTGGCCCACGATTCTCACCAAGACCATTATCTCCACCGCCACCAAGGCTACGATCGACGCGATTCTCCAAAAGCAGATTCAGGATCAGGCCGGCGCCACCGGCGCGCTCCTCTTCCAACTCGCCACCGCCGTCACCCAAGCCGCCATCAACATCGCCGATACCCGCACTTGGCGCAGCCTCCCGAAGGAGTTTCACTACGCCAGGATCGACACCCCGGCGGACCGCCAGCTCACCCTCGCCGCGGGCACTGTTGTCAGCACCGTCACTTTGGAACCCGCGGCCGTCCAGGTCGTCTATGTGAAAAG
>JBDLWD010000048.1:0-4890 GCA_039804465.1 Verrucomicrobiota bacterium
GGTGAACAAGCGCGACGAACCCGCCGCCTTTCGCGTCGTCGCCGAGGGTCCCGGCCTCCGGCAAATCGGGTTCGAGGAGGTCGTCACACTCGCGCCGCTGGCCGAGGAAGTGCGCCCGCTAATCGTCAAGGTGCCGCGTTCCGACTATTCCGGCCCCTTCCATTTCACGGTCGTAGCCCGACCGGTCTCGGGTGATTTCGAGCTTCGCCGCGCGGCCGATTTCACCGGTCCCGAAGCGGATCTGCTGAAGGAGGATACGCCTTGAAATCCTCCGGCTGGCTCTGGGGCGGCGTGGCCCTGCTTTTCGCGCTTATGGGCTGCGCCTGGACGGCGATGTTTTTCTTCGCCCGCTCGGCGCGCGTCGAGTCCGTGCCGCTGGCCGCGCCGGCGGCGACCGGCTCGGAGCAGGCCGGACCTGGGGCACGCTGAGATGGCGTCCGCACTTGCCGCGCGTCTTGACCGATGCCGCGCATATTTTGGCCCGGGCTGGCGGGCGCGCAAAATCCGGGGGAAAAGACAGGGGTGAGCACGTCCGCACTGTCCGCGTCCGCCGCCCCGATCTCGGCCGCCAAAGCACCCCGCGCCGGGCGCGGCGTCCGGCCCGTGTGCGCGCACTGCGGCGCGCCCGCGCCCGAGGGCGAGGAGTATTGCTGCGGCGGATGCGCGTTCGTCAGCCGCCTGATCCGCGACGAGGGGCTGGAGAGCTTCTACACGATCAAGGACAAGGTGATCGCGCCGGCCGACGGCGCACTCGAGCCCTCGCGCGATTTTGGCTGGCTGGAGGAGGCCGCGAGCGCCGCCCGCGCGGAGGCCGCGGCCTCGGGTCGCGCGACCGAGCTGGAGCTCGCGGTGCAAGGCATGTCCTGCGCGGCCTGCGGTTGGCTGATCGAGCGGCTTTTCCGGCGCCGGAACGGCGCGGGCGAGATCGAGGTCTCGGCCGAGACCGGACGCATGCGCCTGCGCTGGGCGCCCGAGACGGGATTCGATGCCGCGGCTTTCGCCCGCGAGCTCCAGCGCTTCGGCTACCTGGTCGGGCCGGCCGACGCTGCGGCTTCCTCCGGCGAGACCGAAAGCCGCATGCTTGCCCGCAAGGCCGGACTGGCGGCCGCGCTGGCGATGAACGCGATGATGGCCGCCTTGCCCTACTATTTCGGCATGGAGGCCGATTTCGAATACGCGCGCCTCTTCGAGGCGGCGGGCCTCTTGTTCGGCACCCTCAGCGTCCTCGCGTGCGGCGGCTATTTTCTTTTGCGCGCGGTCGAGTCGCTTCGCGCCCGCCTGCTCCATCTCGATCTCCCCATCGCGCTGGGCATCGTCGGCGCCTATCTCGGCTCGGTCTACGGCTGGGCCACGGCCAATCCGGAATGCCAATACTTCGACTTTGTGACCGGGTTTATCGCCCTGATGCTGACCGGACGCTGGGCGCAGGTCGCCGCGGTGGAGCGCAACCGCCGCCGCCTGCTGCGCGAGCAGCCCGTGGCCGCGCGCGTGCGCGTGCGCCGCGCCCCTGCGGGCAATGTTCGTAATACGAACATTGGTTCGTATGCCCCCTTGCCCATGTGCAAAGCGGACGCCGGGGAACTCGGGGGTGCAATTGTTCGTAATACGAACATTGCCGTGGGGGCGGCGGGGCAGTGGATCGAGGTGGACGCGGAGTCTCTCGCCTCGGGGGAACGCTTTGCGGTGGCCGCCGGCGCGCTCGTGCCGGTGGAGGCGCGCCTGGAGGCGGCGGAGGCGGAGTTTTCCCTCGCCTGGATCACGGGCGAGGCCGAGCCGCGCCTGTTTCGCGCCGGCCAGCGCGTGCCCGCGGGCGCGAGTCTGGCGGGCGGCGGGCGCGAAGTGGAGTTCACCGCCGTGCAGGCCTGGGCCGGCTCGCTCCTGGCCGAGCTTTCCAAGCCGGTGGAGCGGGCCCCCGAGCGCGCGCGCCTGATCGAGACGGTGGTGAGGTGGTATCTGGTGGGCATTCTCGGCGCGGCCTTCGCCGCCGGCGTCTGGTGGGCCTGGCGCACGGGCGACGCGGCCGAGACCGGCGCGGTGGTGATCTCCATCCTGGTGGTGTCGTGTCCTTGCGCGCTGGGCCTCGCCTTTCCGCTCGCCGAGGAGATCGCGACGGTTCGCCTCCGCAAACGCGGCGTCTTCGTGCGCGCGGGCGATCTCTGGCAGCGGCTGAATCGCGTCGGCGCGGTGGTCTTCGACAAGACCGGCACGCTCACCCGCGAGACGCCCGCGCTGCGCAACCCCGAGGCGCTCGAAACGCTCGACACGGACGCTCGCGCCGCGCTCTTCGCGCTCGTGCGCGACAATCCGCATCCGGTGGGCCGCTCCCTGCACGAGGCGATCTTGCTGCGCGGGTGGGCCGAGTTGCTCGGAGGCGAAGTGATCGAGGAAACCGGACGCGGCGTGCGTCTGGGCGAGTGGCGCTTGGAGCGCGATGGCGACGGTGGCTGCGATGCCGTGCTGCGCCGCAAGGGTTGTGCGCTGGCGCGCTTCTTTTTCGCCGAGTCGGTGCGGTCGGACGCGCGCGAGGAGTTGGAGGCCTTGAAAAAACGCGGACTCGGGCTGGCGGTCTTGAGCGGTGATCGCGACGAGAAGGTGGCTGCGCTCGCTGCCGAGCTCGGCGTGTCGGCCGAGTGGGCGAAGGGCGGGCTGAGTCCGCGGGAAAAGGCCGCGTGGATCGAGACGCACTCGGGCGCCGCGGCGCTGATGCTTGGTGACGGCGCGAACGACAGCCTCGCGTTCGACCGGGCCCTTTGCCGCGGCACGCCGGCGGTGCATCGCGGCGTGCTGGGAGCGAAATCGGATTTCTATTACCTAGGACGCGGCATCGGCGGCGTGCGCGCCCTGCTGGAGGTGAACGACGACCGGCGCAGCACGCAGACCGCGCTGCTAGTCTTCATGATCGCCTACAACATGACCGCGGTGGGGCTGGCGGCGACGGGCCACATGAACCCGCTCTTCGCGGCGGTGCTCATGCCGCTGAGTTCGCTCGCCACGCTGGCCATCGTGTGGATCGGGCTGCGAGGGACGAACACGAGCCGGGATTGACCGCTAATGAAACGGCCCAATGGGCGTTTCTTGGGAGGTGAGCCGCGGCTTTGGTAGCCGCGGCGGCGTGTGTCGATGGGCGGCCAATGGCCGCAAGGGTGGGAGATGAAGCGCGGTCAGGGCTCAATGACTTCCACGGCAACGCGACAGAACAGCCGGGCGCGCCCGCGCAAAGGCTCGATGTGCTGAATGTCCGCTCCCGCTCCGGTGATCTCCAGGGAAGGGGTGGCGGGCCATGCGGCTAGGTTTTCTGTGATGAATACGCGATAGCGACGCTTTGGCTGGCCCAGCCATCGAACGACCAATTGGGGTCCGGAGGGGCCGTTCTCCATCGTGAGTTGGCGGACCTCGAAGCGGGCGGAGGAACTGTTGGGGTCGAGGTTGGCGATGTATTCGTCGCGGTTGGAGTGGCCGTCGCCGTCGTTGTCCGCGGTGGCGCTCATGGCGCGGTCGCTTCCGGTGAACTGACGTTCCCACCAGTTGGGGATGCCGTCGAAGTCGGAGTCGGTGTAACGCCCGCCGGTATCGAGGGTGAAGATGCCGCCGGTTGCGTTGGCCACGAAAACGAAATCGTAGACACGCGGGTGGGTGCCGGCGCGGTATTCTTCGAGATTGGTCAGATAATCGCCGTCGGGATCGACGGCCGCGTCGGTGGCAAGGAGGCGATTTAAGCCGTATTTGTCTTCCCACCAGTCGGGCATGCGGTCGCCGTCGGTGTCGGCCGAGAAGCCGAGCGGGTAGGCGCCGGTGTTGAGCAGGAAGGCGAGAGTGGCGAGGGCGCTCGGGCCGGGGCGGTCGTTAACGACGGGATTCGTGCCGGCGTTGTATTCCTCCAGGTTTGTCCACCCGTCGCCGTCAGGATCGGCGGAGGCGTTGGCGACGAGCGGATTCAGGCCGTAAAGCAGTTCCCACCAATCGGGCAGGCGGTCGCTGTCGGTGTCGGGCGCGAGGCCGATGGTGTCCAAGGCGAAGGTGGCGGATTGGAGGAAGGCTTCGCCAGATTGATCGTCGCGATTGGGGATGCGCCCCGCGCGGTATTCGGCGAGGTTGTTGAGCTCGTCGCCGTCTAGGTTGCCGGTGGCGTCGTTGACGAGGCGATTCAGGCCATAGCGGGCCTCCCACCAGTCGGGCATGCCGTCGCTGTCGGTATCGGTTGAGAAGCCGGCGAAGTAGGCGCCGAGATCGACGGTGAAGAGAGCGGAAACTCCTTGGGAAAGCGCGGGCCGGTCGGGGACGAGTGGGAGGGTGCCGGCGTTATATTCCTGGAGATTGGTGAAGCCGTCGCCGTCGGGATCGGCGCTGGGGGCGTTGCTGCCGGTGGCGCTCGATGGGCTGAGGCCTACCGCTATTTCCCAGGTGTCGGGCAGACCGTCGCTGTCGGTGTCGACGCGCAGCGAGCGGGCATCGACCGAGAAGGGAGCGGAGATGGCGCTTGGGAGGGTGGTGGGCTCGAAGAGCCGGGGATTCCAGCCGCCGTTGTATTCCTGAAGATTGGTGAGCGAGTCGCCGTCGGGGTTGGCGGAGGCGTCTGCGGCGGAGCCGGGATTGAGGCCGTAGGTGGTTTCCCAAGAGTCAGGTATGCCGTCCGCGTCGGCGTCGAGGCGGGGCAGCGAGGTATCGAGGGTGAAGGGCGGCGAGGCGAGTTCAGGCCAAGAGCCGGCGCGGGCGGAGGATGAGGCAATGAGCGCGAGCAGAACGAGCGCTGCGCGTGCGGCGAGTGGCGAGGACGCGTGCGAAGACGGCAGCCGAGGATCAGCGGCGACGACAGGATGCAGCGATTGAGGCAAGCGACGCACGACGGCGGAAGGGCGCGAGGGCGTTAGGGGGTGCTGCGGCGGATGACTC
>JBDLWD010000049.1:0-3340 GCA_039804465.1 Verrucomicrobiota bacterium
GACGCCCTCGGCGACGAGCTTGCGGGCCTCGGCGACGACGCTCTCGACGGAGCGCGAACGGTGGCGTCCGCGGATCTGCGGGATGATGCAGAAGGCGCAGGGGTGGTTGCAGCCCTCGGCGATCTTGATGTAGGCGAAATGTTTCGGGGTAAGCCGGAATCGCGGCGTGTCGTAGTCGGGGATGTAGGTGCTGCGGCCCTCGATGAAGTTTTGCGGGGCGGCGCCTTTCGGGCGTTTGAAGCCGGTGAGTTCCTCGATGATCGGGGCGACGCGGGTGATCTGGTCGAGACCGATGAAGGCGTCGACCTCGGGCAGTTCCTTGGGCAACTCTTTCGAGAAACGCTGGGACATGCAGCCGGCGACGATGAGCTTCTGGCCGGCGCGGCGCTTCTTCATGCCGCGGGCCTCGTGGGCCTCGAGGATGTGGTTGATCGATTCCTCCTTGGACGAGTCGATGAACGAGCAGGTGTTCACGATTACGACGTCGGCCTTGTCCTGGTCGGGGACGACTTCCATGCCGGCCTGGTGGAGGTGGCCGACCATGATTTCGCTATCGACGAGGTTTTTGGCGCAGCCGAGGGAGACGAGGGAGACTTTGACGCTCATTGAAAGAGGGGGAAGGAGGACGGGAAACGGCTGCTTTAGAAATGCAAAAACCGCGGCTGGTGATAGCCGCGGTTTTTGAAACTGGCGGAAGGCGCGCTTACTTCTTGGCCTTGGAGGACTTCTTGGAGGCGGTGGTCTTCTTGGCGGCCTCCTTCTTTCGCTTCAGGTAGGCGATGCGGCGCTTCTTCTTGATGTGCTTGTTGGTTTGTTGGCCCATGGGAGGTGTGTGGTAAAAGGCTCAGATTCGCGGCGCGAGGGGCGCGGAGTCAAGCGCGGGTATGGCCTGGTCCGGGGAGGCGAGCCGCGGCGAGGCGGGTAAAAACTGCGTTGAGGCGTCTCGCTCGGGCGTTCACGTTCGCCAGCTCGTTTCGTAATCCATCGCCCTCCTTCACATCCATGCTTAACCAGCCCCCTTCCCAGCGTCGTCGCGTCGTGGTCACCGGCCTTGGCGCGGTCACTCCGCTCGGCCTCACCGCCTTGGCCAACTGGGAGGGCCTGAAGGCCGGTCGCTCGGGTATTGGCGCGATCACGCGATTCGACGCCACGTTGTGCTCGGCCAAAATCGCCGGCGAGGTGCGGGGTTTTGAGCCCACCGCCTCCTTGCCTGCGCCGTTGAAGCCCCGCGCGGCCGACGGCGAGGCGCTGACCAGCGCCTTCACGCCGAAAGACGCGAAAAAATTCGGGCGCTTCACGCACCTTGGCGCGGCCGCCGCCATCGAGGCCTACGCCGATTCGGGGCTCGACGCCCTGCGCGACAAACTCGACGCCACCCGCCTGGGCGTGAACCTCGGCGTCGGTCTCGGCGGCCTGCCTGAGATCGAGTCTATGCAGGAAACGTGGAAGGCCGGCGGCTTTCGCAAGATCTCGCCGTTTTTCATCATCCAGATCGCGCCCAACCTGCTGGCAGGCCAGGTTAGCCTCGCGCTTAACCTGCAGGGGCCCAACTACGCCGTGGCCTCGGCCTGCGCCACCAGCGGTCACGCGCTGGGTGAGGCGGCGGCACTGATCGCGCGAGGCCAGGCCGACGTGATGGTGGCGGGAGGCGCGGAGAGCACGGTGACGCCGCTTGCCATCGGCGCCTTCGCCCAGATGAAGGCCCTCTCGACCCGCAACGACGCGCCCGAGTCGGCTTCGCGTCCCTATGACGCCAACCGCGACGGCTTCGTGCTCAGCGAGGGCGCGGTGGTGTTCGTGCTCGAGGAGCGAGAGCACGCGCTGGCCCGCGGCGCCAAGATCTACGCTGAACTCGCCGGCTACGGGGCCTCGGCCGACGCCTATCATCTTTCTTCTCTCGCGCCCGGCGCGGAGGGCTCGGCGCGCGCGATGAAGGCGGCGCTGGCCGACGCCGGCCTCGCGCCCGGCGCGGTCGACTATGTTTCCGCGCACGCCACGTCCACGCCCGGCGGCGACGGCGAGGAGGCGGCGGCGATCGCTTCCGTTTTCGCCGAAAACAAGACCTCGCTCCATGTGAGCGGCGTGAAGTCGATGACCGGCCACCTGCTCGGCGCGGCCGGCGCGATGGGCGCCTTCGCCGCGGTGAAGGCTATTCAGGAGGGCGTTGTTCCGCCGACCATCAATCTGGCCGACCTAGATCCCGCCATCGCCGCGTTGGGGCTGAATGTGACTCCCAACACGGCGGTGAAAAAACCGGTGCGCGCGGCGCTGGCCAACAGCTTCGGCTTCGGCGGCACCAACTGTTCGCTCGTGTTCACCGCGGCCTGAGCCGGCTCTACCCGCCCGCCTCCCATGCGCCCCGCCACCCGGGATCTGGCCGTGTTTTCCGTGCTGATCGCGCCGGTTGTGGCATGGTCGGCGTGGGGGCCGAAGGACCGTTTCATATGGTGGCTGGAGGTGGCGCCGGTGTTCGTCGGGCTGGGCCTCGCATGGACGCTGCGCGAGCGCTTCGCCTTGTCCCGCCTGCTGCTTGCGCTGCTTTGGGTGCACGCGGTAATCCTACTTGCAGGCGGCCACTACACCTATGCGGAGGTGCCTGCGGGCGAGTGGTTTCGCGAGCTGAGCGGGGGCGCGCGCAACAATTACGACAAGCTGGGCCACCTCGCGCAGGGCTTCGTGCCCGCGATGCTGGCGCGCGAGATCCTGCTGCGCACCTCGCCGCTGGGCGATGCGCGGTCGCGGCCGGTGAGCGGTTGGCTGTGGTTCCAGTGCGGCAGCGTCGCGCTGGCGTTCAGCGCCTTTTACGAGCTGATCGAGTGGTGGGTGGCGCTGGTGTCCGGAGAGGGCGCGGACGCCTTTCTCGGCACGCAAGGTTACGTCTGGGACACTCAGAGCGACATGGGTTGCGCTTTGGCGGGCGCGACGCTCGCGTTGATTTTGCTGCCGCGATTTCACGATCGCTCTCTGGAAAAACTCCTCGCCCGGGCTTGAGATAAGGTCCGTCCTCCCCTTTCACCTCCCCGCGCGCCAACCCCTCCGATCCGATGAAGGAATACTGGCAGAAATTCACCGCCGCCGCTCCGATGCCCTTTTCGGCGGCCTTGTTCGTCGCCTTCGCGTTCTGGGGCTTCGTCTCCTGGGACCAGTCACACTGGTGGAGCACGAAGGAAGACTATGGCTTCGGGTGGCTGGTGCCGGCTTTCGTTGGCTTCGTCATTCATGATCGTTGGCCGCGCATCACCGCGGCGGCGGCGGCCTGCGTGGCGGCGGACAGCCCGCGCGCCGGTCGCGGCGTCGCTCTGCTGCTCAATCTGCTCGCCTACGGCACGATGCTGGGCGG
>JBDLWD010000050.1:0-3020 GCA_039804465.1 Verrucomicrobiota bacterium
CTCTTCGAGGGCGGGCCGGTGGAGAAGCGCCAGCTCATCCTCTGCGCCTGGCGTCCGCATCCGGGCGGCGAGGGCGAGGAGGCGGGCGTGCAGGTGCTCTTTGGTCTGGAGCCGGAACGCGCCGCGGACCTGGCGGGGCAGGAGGGCGTGGTGCTGCGTGGCTTTCTGGGCTACGCCGGCTGGAGCGGCGGGCAGCTGGAGGGCGAGTTGGAGCGAGACACCTGGGTGGTGGCCGAGCTCGAACCCCGGCTCATGGAGAATCCTCCCGACGAGACGCTTTGGCGGCGGGCCTTGAGCGGGTTGGACCCGCGTTGGCGGCTTTTGGCCGGGGAGCCCGACGATCCCGGGCTGAATTGAGCCTCGGCGAAGGGCAAAAGTCGTCGGACCGGCTAAATTCCGTTTGACAGCCTAGGCGCCGAGCCGGTGTTTTCTTCCTTTTTATGAAAGTTGTCTCCTCCATCAAATCCGCGAAGAAGCGTCACCCCGACTGCCAAGTCGTCCGCCGCAAAGGCCGCATCTACGTGATCAACAAGACCGATCCCCGCTACAAGGCGCGCCAAGGCTAATTCCATCCGGCTAAAAGCCACCCAACTCCTTTACCACTATGAAAGCCGAAGGCCATCCCACCCTGAACAACGTCTGCTTCCTAGACGTCGGCTCGGGCAAGAAGTTTCTCACCAAGTCCACGATGAAGTCCGCCCGCAAGGAGACCATCGACGGCGTCGAATACTTCGTCGTCGTGCGCGACGTTACCATGGACACGCATCCCGCCTATACCGGCGAGAAGCGCATCGTCGACACCGCCGGCCGCGTGGAGAAGTTCACCTCCAAGTTCCGCCGCGGCACCTCCGCGAAGAAGTAAGTCAGCCGGGACGTTCCCGTCCCTTAAGCTTTTCTACCCGTCGCGCTCCCTTGGGGCCGGCGGGTTTTTTATTTAACCCGGATTCCGCGATTGAACCTCAAAGGGTGAGGTTTTTCGCAGGGAAAAGACGGGATGATTCGGAGCCGGGGGTTAGGCGGCCGAGGCAATCGCGGAGGGAATGCGCGGCGAAAGCGGGAGGTGTTCCAGAGTCGTTTTTGAGTTCGTCGATGCGTTGTTCCAGCATGGCGCGTTGGGCGGGCGATATTCGAACGGCAGCCGCTCCCGCACCGCCTGCAACAGCCTCAACTCACGCCAAAACTCCACCAAGACCGCCAACCCGCCAAATGGCGTCACCGAGCGCCTCGCTACCGCCAAAATCGCTTCGCGCCCGTAGCCCAACCGGACGAGATGGACGCCGCCTCGTTCCGTCCCCTTCGCGGACATTGGTCTTCGTCACCCAACATCCTGATGAATCCTATCCTTGGACGAAACGATGTTCCTTCAATCGCGGTATCCGGGTTTAATCCACGCGGTGTCTCGCCAGGCTTTAACCTTGGGCCACGCGATTCTTGAGAAACGAGAGCACGTCCTGGAATTTCACCCGGTTGGATTCATCCACCGCGACGAGGTTTTCGTGGGCGGCCAGCACCAGACGGGCGTTCTCCAGTTCGTTCATCTTGGGCTGAGGCGCCAAGGCGGAGCCGCCGCCAGCCAAGGGAGCCTCTCCGGAGCCGTCGTCGACGATCAGAAGGCGGTGCAACCCGAGGTTTTTGATCAGCTCGAGGTTACGCTCGCCCACGCGACACAGCACGAGACTGCCTCCGCCCGAGAGCTTGCGCAGTTCCAAGGCAGCGCCGGCCAGCACGCCCAAAAACGTGCTGTCCATGCTGGCGCAGGCTTGGAAATCGATGACAAAGCGGGTGCGGTTTTGGCGCCTCATCTCCGCCAGAAACTGCTGTAAACTCGCGCTGTTTTGAAAGGAGGCCCGTCCCTCGATCCGAATTGCGACGGGATCGCTGGCGGCATCGACGAGAAAAGTGGGCGCGGCGGCGTCAGGCATACGGTCTTTAAGCTAAAAATAAAAAATGCCCTTCGACCGTCCCACGCAAGCCGAGGTGGTTACGATCGAAGGGTTGTTTTTCCCTACAGTCGGTATCCTTAGTTTTTGGCCACGATCTGACGGAGCACGTAGGGCAGGATGCCGCCGTGCTGGTAGTAATCGATTTCGATGGGCGTATCGATGCGGCAGCGCACGGAAACGTTTTCGACGGAGCCGTCCTTGCGGGTGATCTTCAGGGTGAGGTCCTGCTGCGGCTTGATCGAGGCGTCGAGGCCGACGACGTCGTAGGTCTCGGTGCCGTCGAGCTTCAGGGTCTGGGCGGTCACGCCTTCCTTGAACTGGAGGGGCAGCACGCCCATGCCGACGAGGTTGGAGCGGTGAATACGCTCGAAGCTCTGGGCAACCACGACTTTCACGCCGAGCAGGTTGGTGCCCTTGGCGGCCCAGTCGCGCGACGAGCCGGTGCCGTATTCCTGGCCGGCCAGGATGATCAGCGGCACGCCCGCCTTTTGGTAGGCCATGGAGGCGTCGTAGATCGAGGTCTTCTGGCCGTCGGCGCCGATCGTGTTGCCGCCCTCTTCGCCGCCGAGCATCAGGTTCTTGATGCGGACGTTCGCGAAGGTGCCGCGGGTCATGACGCGATCGTTGCCACGGCGGCTGCCGTAGCTGTTGAAGTCCTCCTGGGCGACGCCGTTCTCGATCAGGTATTTGCCGGCGGGTGAACTTTTCTTGATGCTACCTGCGGGCGAGATGTGGTCAGTGGTCACGCTGTCGCCGAAGATACCGAGCGCGCGCGCGCCGGCGATCGGCTTGATGCCGCCGGGTTGAAGCGAGAAGTTCGTGAAGAACGGCGGTTCCTGGATGTAAGTGGACTTGCGATCCCACTCGTAGACGTTGCCGGTCGAGGACGGGATCTCGTTCCACTTCGGATTCTGCGCGGCGAAATCCTTGTAGAGCTTGCGGAAGACTTCGGGCTTCAGCGCGGACTGCATCGCGTCCCGGACTTCCTGCAACGTCGGCCAGAGGTCGGCGAGATACACGGGTTCGCCGTCCTTGTCCTTGCCGAGCGGTTCGCAGCTCAGGTCGAGATCGACGCGG
>JBDLWD010000051.1:0-4555 GCA_039804465.1 Verrucomicrobiota bacterium
AGGGAGGCGAAGCGACGGCCGCGGGCGTGGAGTTCGAGGGTGGCGGCGGGGAAGCGGGCGGAGACGGAGACGCCGACGCGGGCGCGGCCTTTTTCGACGGAGAGTCTGAGGGCGGCGTCGAGCGTGGCGTGGCGCGCGGGGCCGATGTCGCGGATGGGATACCAGTATTGGCTCCAGCTCTTGGTCTCGCCGGGCATGAGGAAGGCGAAGTCGGGCTGGTTGTCGGTGTAGACGCCGGCCATGAGCTCGATGTAGGGCGCGTGTTCGCCGCGCGCGTCGGCGTCGGCGAGGTTGCGATCCCAGGCGTAGCCGAAGTCGTGGTTGCCCCAGGTCCACTGCTTCTTGCCAGGCGAGATGTGGTGGTTGGCGATGTGGACGAGGCCGGCGCGGGCGGCGTGGTCGTAGCCTCCGAAGAAGTCTTCGCGGGAGCCCATGCACATGTAGGAGGTGGGCACGGGGATGTTGGCGTAGAAGGAGAGGTCGTCGGGCCGGTAGGCGACCGGGGTTTTTCCGCCGGCGTGAGGCGGCAGGTAGGCGGAGGGAAGCTCGGCGGCGGGCACGCCCTCGCGGCCGCGCGCGGCGTAGTCGACGCCGTAGTATTTGTCGCGACAAAGCGGATACGCGCTCATGGAGCGGCGAGCGTGGTCGGCGACGTAGTGGACGTCGGGCGGGAAGAAGCTCTGGTAGGATTCGTGGACGCGGGTGGCGACGTTGGCCCACCAGAGGAAAGTCTGGACGTCGGCGGTGCGGTTGTAGGCGCGGACCTTGAGTTCAAGGCAGGAGCGGCCGGGATGGAGGCAGACGCCGTGCAGGCCCTTGAGGCGGGCGAGCGGATCGTGGTCGCCGCACCAGACGGTGACGGAGCCGTCGGGGTGGCGTTCGATCTCCACGGCGACAGGCATGAAGGTGGCGGGGCGGTGGTGCTGGGGCCAGTTGAACTCGATGCCTCCGCTGATCCAAGGGCCTGCGAGGCCGACGAGGGCGGGCTTGATGACGGGCTGGTGATAGATGACGTCGTAGCCGTTGGTCTTGTCGCGCATGCGGTGCACGCGGCCGCCGATCTCGGGCAAGACGAGCACCTCGATAAACTCGTTTTCGAGGATGATACAGCGCCAAGCGTGCGGCGCGGGTTGCTCGGACACGCGATCGTAGAAGGGCAGGGGATAGACGCGTCCGCTGGAGCCCTGGTAGACGCGTTTCTCCAAAAACATGGGGTTTTTGTCCGGCGCGGCGGGCAGGTAGGTGGGGAGGACGACGGGTTCGTCGCGAACGAGGACGGAGGCGGCTTGGCTCATGGTTTTAGTCTAGGCGCGGACGGCGGATTTAGGAATGGCCGGGACGGCGAAATACATGGACGATCCGCCGTGATGCGCGCATCGGGAAAAAAGGAAGGGTTCGCGGAGCAGAGGCTGGTGGTGGTCTCGCGCGCGGCGTTGGCCGCGGCGGCGCGGCATCCTCTGCTGCGGGCGCTGCGGGCGACGGACGCGGGCTACTTTCCGCGCGCCGAGGGGCATCTCGTGGAGCGTCCGGGCGGTGCGGCTGAGGCGATTCTGATCCTGTGCCGCGAAGGACGGGGCTGGGTGCGGCTGGGCGACGCGGCGAGGCGGCCGGTGGGGGCGGGCGACGCGGTGCTGATCGCGCCGCGGCAGCCTCACGCCTACGGCGCGGAGGAGGGCGAGCCATGGACGATTCAATGGTCGCATTTTGACGGCGAGGAAGTGGCGGAGTGGTGGCGCTGGCATGGCCTGCCGGAGGCGGGCGGGGTGCTGCGCCTGCGCGCGGGCGTGGCGGAGCGGCTGGATCTGGGCCGCGTGCACGAGCGACTGGGGCAGGATCTGGCCAATCTGGTGGAGGCGGGCGCGGCCTTGCGCTGGGCTCTGGCGAGCCTGGAGCCGGCGCGCTCGGTGGCGGAGGCGGGCGAGCCCTCGTGGCGCTCGGTGGAGACGGTGGAGGCGTGGATGCGCGAGCACCGGGCGGGGCGGGTGACGCTGGCCGGGCTGTCGCGGCGGGCGGGGCTGTCGGTCTCGCATTTCGCGGCGTTGTTTCGCGCGCGGTTCGGTTTTTCCCCGGTAGATTATTTTCTGCGCCTGAAAATCCGGCACGCGTGCCGGATTCTGGAGGCGACGGCGTGGCCGGTGCGGCGGGTGGCGGAGGAGGTCGGGATCGAGGATGCGTTGTATTTTTCGCGACGTTTCCGGCGGGTGATGGGGGTGTCGCCGCGCGCTTATCGCGGGGAGGCGGCGGAGCGGGCGGCGGGCGCGCCGGTCAAACGCCGTAGTAGCGGCGGCGAGCCTTCACCTGCACGAAGCGGCGTTCGGGCAGGACGTAGGCGGTGAGGTGGCCGCCCATGCAGCAGGCGGTGTCGATGCCGACGGACCACTTGAGCTTGTAGATGTCGGGGCGCGGGGTGTGGCCGTAGACGACGAAGGGCGGGCCGGCCCAGCGGTCGGCCCAGAGGACGCCTTCGGGGCAGTCGGCGCGTTTGCGCGGCTTGCCCTCGGCGTCGATCACCTGGATGCGGGTGACGACGGAGGCGGGTTGTTTTTGCCAAGGCTCGCCGGGCAGGAAGCCCCCGTGGACGAACACGATGTTGAGATCGGGTTCGAAGTGGGTGAGGGGCATTTTTTCAAGGTAGGCCCAGTGGTGGGGTTCGAGGCGCGCGAAGGTTTTTTCGTCGTCCTCCTTGAGGCCTGAGCGGTCGCCGGTGCGCCGGCAGGCGAGCAGGCGGGCCTCGTGGTTTCCGAGCAGGGAAATGGCACGGTGCTGGATGGCGAGGTCGATGACCTTGTTGCTGTCCGGGCCGCGGTTCACGAGGTCACCGACAAGGATGAGGCGGTCGTCCGGGGTCGGGGCGAGGCGGTCGAGGAGTTCGGCGAACTCGAGGTGGCAACCGTGGATGTCTCCGATGGCGATGATGCGGCCGGTCATGCGGGGTGTTAGGGCGCGTTGGGCTGGTGGCGAAAGTGCTAGCGTCGACCGTGGCAGGGGGTAAACAACAAAGCCTTCCCTATGGAGCTATCGCTGCAGTCTTTGTCGTCGCGTTGTCAGGTGTCGGGCCGTGATTTCGTGGAGGGTGATCGCGTGGTGAGCTTTCTGGTGCGCAACCCGCCGGGGTCCGGCGACGCGGAAGGTATCGTGCGACACGATGTGGCCGAGGGGCAGCAGGGGGATTTTGTGGCGGCGGGTCCGGTGGTGTGCCGCTGGGTGCAGATTTTCAAGCCGCGCAAGGCCGGGGACAATCCGGAGCGAAACCTGAAGCTGACCGCGGAGAGCCTGTTCCTTGCGCTGAGCGATCCGGCGACGGAGCGCACGGTGGAGAACGAGCGGCTCCTTCAGGTGCTCGCCATGATGTTGGAGCGGAAGCGCGTGCTGCGGCCGAAGGGGCGAAGCGGCTCGGGCGCGAACGCGAAGCAGGTCTACGAGCACGCCAAGTTGAAGTCGCTGCACGAGGTGCTGGCGGCCGAGCTGAGCCCGGAGTTTTTCCTGTCGATCCAGGAGCAACTCGCCGCGCTGGTGGGCGGCGGTGGAGGCGGCGCGAAGGCGAAGGCCCCGGGCGAAGGGCAGGAAAAAGCCGCGCCGGAAAATCCGGGCGCGGCTTGAGCGGGAGACGGCGGGCGCGGTCGGTCGGCGAAGTTACTGCGCCTGTTTGGCGACCTTGAATTCCTTGGGCTTTTCGCCCTTGGGGAGCGCGAGCAGGTCGTAGTCCTTGTAGCCGGTGATCTCGACCTCGGCGAACTGGCCGACGGGCAGCGTGCGCGGCACGTAGACGCGGCCGTCGATGTCGGGCGCGTCGGCCTCGCCGCGGGCGACGCCGGGTTCCTCGACGAGCACGCGAAGTTTTTTGCCGACGTAGCTCTTGCTGACCTCGGCGGCGATGTCGCGCTGGAGCGCCATGGTCTGATGCCAGCGGGCCTCCTTGAGCTTAACCGGGAGTTGTTCCTCCATCTTGGCGGCCTTGGTGCCCTCTTCCTGCGAGTAGCGGAAGACGCCGAGACGCTCGAATTTGGTGGTGCGGATGAATTCGCACAATTCCTCGACGTCGGCCTCGGTCTCGCCGGGGAAGCCGACGATGAAGGTGGTGCGGACGGCGATGCCGGGGATGCCGGCGCGGATGCGGCCGATGAGGTCGCGGATGTATTGGCTGTTCGTCTCGCGCTGCATGCGGGTCAGCATGTTGTCGCTGATGTGCTGGAGCGGGATGTCGATGTAGCGGGCGACCTTCGGGCACTCGGCGATGGTCTTGATGAGTTCGTCGGACCAGTGCGCGGGGTGGGTGTAGAGGAGGCGGATCCAGAAGTCGCCGGGGATGGCGTTGAGTTCGCGGAGCAGGGTGGTGAGGGCGGTGCCGCGCGAGGAGTCCACGGGGGAGCGCGGGTTGGGGCGCTGTTCCCAGGTATCCATGCCGAAGTAGGTGGTGTCTTGGCTGATGAGATTAATTTCCTTCACGCCCTCGGCGACGAGCTGGCGGGCCTCGGCGACGACACTCTCGACCGTGCGAGAACGGTGGCGGCCGCGGATCTGCGGGATGATGCAGAAGGTGCACGGGTGGTTGCAG
>JBDLWD010000052.1:0-2602 GCA_039804465.1 Verrucomicrobiota bacterium
GTCTCGGCCTCTTCGAAGAGCTGCCCGCCAGCACCGGCCTGGTGGAGCTCGATTCCCCGGTCCTCCTCCACCACGAGTTCGCCGCCCTCTCCGCCCTGCCCGTCCTCCAGGGCAACATCACCACGCTCCACGCCCACTTCCCCGTCGCCGCCGGCGCCGCCGGGCTCGAGCCCGCCCTCAAGGCCCTCGCCGCCTCCGCCGAAAAGGCCGTCCGCGCCGGCGCCAAGCTGGTCATCCTCTCCGACTGCGGCGTGGACGCCCAAAAGGCCGGCATCCCCATGCTCCTCGCCGTCGGCGCGGTGCATCAGCAGCTCGTGCGCGCCGGCCTCCGCCTCCAGGCCGACCTCGTCGCCGAGACCGGCGAGGCCCGCGAGGTCCACCAGATCGCCTGCTTGCTCGGCTTTGGCGCCAACGCCGTCTACCCGACCCTCGCCCTCTCCACCGTCGCCCAGCTCGCCTCGGCCGGAAAGACCTCCAAGCCCGTCGAGCCCGCCAAAGCCCTCGCCAACTACCGCGAGGCCATCGACGCCGGCCTCTACAAGATCATGGCTAAGATGGGCATCAGCACCCTCGCCAGCTACCGCGGCGGCCAGATGTTCGAGGCGCTTGGCGTCTCCACCAAGGTCGTCTCCGAGTGCTTCACCGGCACCGCCTCGCCCATCGGCGGCATCGACTACCTCCAGATTGGCGAGGAGGCGCTCGTGCGCCACGCCCGCGCCTTCCCTGCCGACGCTCCCGAGGCTCCGCTCGCCCTCCAGCCCGAGGGCTACTACCGCGTCAACAAGCGCGGCGAAGGCGAATTCCACGGCTGGAACCCCAAGGTCGTCGCCTCGATGAACAAGTTCATCAAGTCGGGCGATTTCGCCGGCTACCAGGAGTGGAAGACCCAGGGCGACGAGCACCAGCCCGTAGCGCTCAAGGACCTGCTCAAGATCCGCTTCTCCGGCCGCACGCCGGTTGCGATCGAGGAGGTCGAGACCATCGAGGAGATCCGCAAGCGTTTCACCACCGCCGGCATGTCCCTCGGCGCCCTCTCACCCGAGATGCACGAGGCCCTCGCCATCGCGATGAACCGCATCGGCGGCAAGTCCAACTCCGGCGAAGGCGGCGAAGATCCCGACCGTTTCAACGTCCGCCCCAACGGCGACAACGCCAACTCCGCCATCAAGCAGGTCGCCTCCGGCCGCTTCGGCGTCACCGCCGCGTATCTCTCCTCCGCCAAGGAAATCGAGATCAAGATGGCCCAGGGCGCCAAGCCCGGCGAAGGCGGCCAGCTGCCCGGCGGCAAGGTCACGCCGCTCATTGCAAAGCTCCGCTTCTCGGTGCCCGGCGTTACGCTCATCTCGCCTCCCCCGCACCACGACATCTACTCCATCGAGGACCTCGCGCAGCTCATCTTCGACCTCAAGGAAGTGAACCCGCGCGCCAAGGTCTGCGTGAAGCTCGTGTCCTCGTCCGGCGTCGGCACCGTCGCCGCCGGCGTCGCCAAGGCCTACGCCGACGTCGTCCTCGTCTCCGGCCATGACGGCGGCACCGGCGCCTCGCCGCTCGCCTCGATCAAGAACGCCGGCTCCGCCTGGGAAATCGGCGTCGCCGAGGCCCACCAGGTGCTGATGATGAACCAGCTCCGCGGACGCGTCGTCCTCCGCACCGACGGCGGCATGAAGACCGGCCGCGATATCGTCATCGCCGCCCTCCTCGGCGCCGAGGAATACAACTTCGGCACCGCCGCCCTCATCGCCGGCGGCTGCGCCATGTTCCGTGTTTGCCATCTGAATACGTGTCCGGTCGGCGTCGCCACCCAGCGCGAGGACCTCCGCGCCAAGTTCCGCGGCAAGCCCGAGAACATCATCAACTTCTTCAACGCCGTCGCCGAGGACGTCCGCCACTACCTCGCCAAGCTCGGCGCGCGCACCCTCAACGACATCATCGGCCGAGTGGATCTCCTCGAGCAGATCGACGATCCCGCCAACCCGAAGACCAAGCTCCTTAACCTCGGCGGCCTGCTCCACAACCCGGACCCCACCGGCGAGCTCGACCGCTACCACACCCGCGAGCGCAACGAGCGCTTCGGCAACGAAGGCTCGCTCGACGAGGCCGTCGTCCAGGAGGCGCGCGACGTCCTCCTCAAGATGTCCAACAGCCTCGTGCGCTCCTACAAGATCACCAACGTCAACCGCGACGTCGGCACGATGCTCTCCGGCCAGATCGCCCTCCTCAACGGCGACGAAGGCCTGCCCTCCGGCACGATCGACCTCACCTTCACCGGCAGCGCCGGCCAGAGCTTCGGCACCTTCCTCGTCAACGGCGTCCGCCTCACCCTCGTCGGCGAGGCCAACGACTACGTCGGCAAGGGCATCAACGGCGGCGAAATCATCATCCGCCCGAAGCCGTCCGAGACCTTCCTCTGGAAAGACCAGTCCATTATCGGCAACACCTGCCTCTACGGCGCCACCGGCGGCCACCTCTTCGCCGCGGGCCGCGCCGGCGAGCGCTTCGCCGTCCGCAACTCGGGCGCGGCGGCCGTGGTCGAGGGCGTGGGCGACCATGGCTGCGAATACATGACCGGTGGCATCGTCGTCGTGCTCGGCCAGACCGGCCG
>JBDLWD010000053.1:0-4742 GCA_039804465.1 Verrucomicrobiota bacterium
TGCCGACAAGGGGTTCGGCCGATCTTGGTTAGATTCGCCATGATCAATTACTCCGTCCCAGACCTTGCCCGACACCCTCCGCGCAGCCCGCGCGTGAAAATCGGCGGCTTCGTCCACTTGCCGCGCCTACTAGACAAGGCCCGCGCCGCTGCCGCCGGAATGCTCGGTGAATACATCTACCCCTGCCCGCTCGACAACCGTTTCTTCGTCTTCACCGGCATCAACGCCGACGCGCTACTCGCGGAGGCGAAGACCGGCAAAAGCGACACCGAAATGCTCCGCTGGGTGATGGGCAACCTCGTCCCCAAGCGCCAGCCATGGGAAATCCAAGCTTGGTCCGACTACCTCACCGCCCTCTCGCCCGGCGATGCTCAACGCCACAAGATCTTCGCCGAACACATCGAAAAGCTCGGCCCCAGTCGCGAAGATATCGTAACCTACTTTGATCGCTTGGACCTAGATGACTACGTAAGTTTTTATGGAAAAGGCTGATGGCTTAGGTATGGCTTTTTTCTTGCCACCTCAAAAGAATGCCTTATCGAGTATGGCATCATGAAAATGACCATGCACATCGACGAGTCACTACTCGAACGCGTGATGCGCGAATACGAGTTTCCCAGCAAAACCGAGGCGGTCGAGGCCGCCCTGAAGGAACTGGACCGTCAAATGCGCCTTCGCGACTTCCGCAAAAACGGCCTTGGCCTCACTCCCGAAGAGTTGGCCGAAGCCATCGACCCTAATTACGACGAGCGTCTCGGCTATAATGTCTATCCCGTTTCCGCGGTAGCCGAAACCCCAAAGCCCTACGACGCCCATGGACGTTCCGATCCTCGTCGATAGCAGCGTCTACATCCGGCTCCTTCGGCAACGGCTAGATCCCGTCGCGGTTCTTTTTAAGCACTACGATACGGTGAACCTTGTGACGTGCGGCATGGTCCGGCTCGAAGTGATGAGGGGCGTGCGCGTGCCACGAGCGCGCGAGCGGCTCGAGGCGTTCATGTCGGTCATGCAATACGTCCAGGCCGACGACCGGCTTTGGCGCGAGGCGACCGATCTTGCGTGGCGTATGGATCGCTTGGGCCAACCCATTCAAGCTACGGACGCGGTGATCGCGGCCTCGGCGCTACGTCTAGGTGCCTCCGTGCTCACGCTCGATTCCGATTTTCAACGGGTGCCAGGACTCCACGTTCTCACGCTTCCGCCCCATCTCGACCTCTGACGGGATTCACCTCTTTTCACCAATACGTGTCAGCCACCAACGAACTCGTCCTCGCCTTCGACGCGAACAACCGCCTCGCCATCCGCTTCACCCCGGAGGGCCGGGTGGCCGCCGACGGCGCCGCGCTGCCCGGAGCACGCCGCTCGCGTGTCGTCTTCGACGTGGCGCACGCGGGTTGCGACCACCGAGTCACTCTCGCTTCCCTGGCAGTCGACCAGCCCGCGCGCCCCGCAGACACAGGCACGGTATTCTACTCAATAGACCAGCTTTGCCAAAGCCCCGCGAGCAACACCCCTCTTCTCGCCGCCCTGCTGGCGGCCTTGGAACCCCACCTCGTCGACCTCCCCTACCTCCATCTCGGCGAGAACGACTTCATCTACAAATTTCGCCCCGCCCAGGAGAGAAACACCGCCATCTACGCGCAAGACACCCGGTCCCGCGCCCTCTACCAGTCCTCGCTCTGCGCCGCGATCAAGGCACTTGCACGCCGCCATGAGCGATCCGCCGCAGATCCGGTGCCGCTCGACTTTGGCTCCGTGCAATACGTCCTGCCCAGCCACTTCGGTTTCTGCCTAGGAGTAAAAAACGCCATCGAGCGAGCCTACGAGACCCTCGCGGAAAACCCCGGCAAACGGGTCTTCATGCTGTCCGAGCTGATCCACAACCCCTTCGTCAACGACGACCTTATCCGCCGCGGCCTGCGCTACCTCCAGTCCGACAAGGGCGTCCCCTTCACCGTTAAGGGCCGCAAGATCACCGACGACGCCCACGCCACCCCGGAAGACCCGTCGCGCTGGGATACGCTCACCCCCGACGACATCGTGATCATCCCCGCCTTCGGCGCCACGGACGGGGACAAACTCCGCCTGGTGCGCCGCGGCCTCGGGGTCTGCGCCTATGATGCCACCTGCATGCTGGTGGAAAAGGTATGGAAGGCCGCGCGCGCGTATGGACGCGACGGATACACCGTGATCATACACGGGAAGCACGAGCACGAGGAGACCAAGGCCACCTTTTCCAACACCCGCCGCCACGCCCCCGCGGTCATAGTGCGCAACCTCGCCGAGGCCCGCGTCCTGGCCGGGTTCGTCCCGGTCCGCCATGATCCCGACGCGCAGGCTCGCTTCGAAGCCACCTTCGCCGGGCGCCACACCGAGGGCTTCTCGGTGGCGCGAGATCTCGAGCGCGTGGCGGTGGTCAACCAGACCACGCTGCTCGTCAACGAGACGCGCGAGATCATCGACCACCTGCGCGCCGCCTACCTCGCCGCCTGCGGGCCCGACCGTGAGGGCGAACCGGCGCGTGTCGGCGGCGGAGGCCGGGCCGACACGCTTTGCTACGCCACCCAGGTCAACCAAGACGCCTTGGGGCGCGCCCTGGCGCAAACGCTCGACGCCGCCTTCGTGATCGGCGGCAAAAACTCCTCCAACACCTACCAACTCTGGCGCGTGTGCGAGGAAAAGCTGGGCCGCATGGCTTTTTTCATCCAGAGCGAGGCCGACATCCGTTCACTGGAAGAGGTCTCGCACTACGTCTTCCCCGCCCACGGTCCGGGCGCCCTCGGGGCGGGCCACACCGAACCGCGCCCGCTTTGGCCGGGCGCGGATTTTTCGCGCCCCCGCCGCATTCTCATCACCGGCGGCGCCAGCTGCCCCGATGGTCTAATCCAGGCGGTCATCGCCCGCATTAATTCGCTTTTCCCGACGCAGCGACTGCGCCCCGTGGAAGCGGTCTTGGCGGAGCTCGGCCCGTGACGGCTCAGCCCGTCGTGGGTGTCAGCTTACGCTCGGTCAGCGGCAGCATCACCCCGCGGCGGAACAGCGTGACCTGACCCGTGCTGGAGGATACCACGATGCTGATGCAGTCGGTGGCCACGCTCACCGCGGCGGCCGCCGCATGCCGGCTGCCGAGTCCGCTGGGCAGGGCATGGTCGGTATCCGCGGCCTGCAGCAGGCTGCCGGCGCTGGACACCACGCCGTCGCCGCGGATCACAAAAGCCCCGTCGATGGAAGAAAACTCCTTCACCGTCTCGTCCATGAACGGATTGAGGATGTTGCGATCCTCCTCTTTGTATCCGTAAAATGGATTCAAAACCAGCGGTTTGGTGAGGCGCTCGACGCCCGCGGTGTCGCCGAGCACAAACAGACAACCCACCGGCCGGCCCTCGCGGCCCTCGACGCCGAGCTCCATCGCGATGCCAAGCACGCGCTCCAGCACCTCGGGTTTCACGTCCTCGGGCAACAAGTCGGCGTGGCCGCCCAGCAAGGTGTGAAACTCCCGTTCCACGTCCAGTATGACGACGGTGTCGAACTGGTTGCTGCCGGCCAGTCCGCCGACGCAGCACAGGCGGTCGTTAAAGGAGATCACGCCACGACTAAGCGCCACGAAGACCGCGCTGCGCAACTGGGCCATGCGCTGGCTGGAGAATGAGCGCACTTGGATCACCTCCACCGCCTTGTCTGCGGCGGACTCGTCGTCGAGCTCCACATGGTTACGCGTCACGAGGATCGTCTTTGTCTTGGGAAACCACGCCCCGGGCTCGATCCCGCCCACGAAAGTGTCGCCAAAAACCATGATCGCCCGGCAGCCTGCTCCGCGTGCCACGCGGTCGGCCTCGCGGATCATGAGGCGGTTGACGCGGTTTTGCTGGGCCTGGACCGGGCGGGCCAGGATGCCGCCGACCCCCGCGACGAGACGATCATGCAGGTCCACCAGCGTGGGCGCGCCCACAAGGCTGGCCACCAGCTCGGGCTCCTTCACCAGGCGCGCCACGGTCGCCAGCACTTGCAGGTAGTCGCGCGCCCTCTCGTCGGCGAGGAGGAGAAGGATTAGATGCGCGCGATCGCCCTCGAGATTGCCGTCGTGCTCGATACCCTGCCGGCTGCGGCCGATGACCAAGACGTAGCGGCGATGCATCTTCACCCGCACATGCGGCAAGGCCACGCCGTTGCCCAAATAGGTGGTCATCGTGCTCTCGCGCTGCAAAAGGCCGCGCAGGAGCGAATCACGCTTCAAGTCGGGGAAACTCGCCGCCGCGTTGTCCAGCAACTCGCCCAGCGCCCCCTTGAGGTCGGTCGATTGCAACTCGACTATGCGATTGCGGGCGATGTGGCGCTCAAGACGCATGGATCGGTTGAATAAAAGCGGACGACCGATTAAAAAACCAACCGCGGATTTCGCGGATGAACGCGGATTAGATAGTTGGCTATCCGCGCCCGTCCGCGAAATCCGCGGTTAAAAATCACGGTCTTACTTCTCCCACTCGAGGGCGCCCTTCTTGATCTCGTAGAAGAGGCCAAGCACGAGCACGCCGAAGAAGAAGCCGATCGGGGCGAGGATTGAGATGTGGTTAGCGAGAAAGTCGCGATAGATGAAGGCCCACGGAATCAGGAAGACGACCTCGATGTCGAAGAGGATAAACAACATCGCGGTGACGTAGAACTTCACCGAAAAGCGGGTGTGGACGATGCCCTCGGCCTTGACGCCGCACTCGTAGGCGGAATCCGTGATTTTATTCCTCTTG
>JBDLWD010000054.1:0-4528 GCA_039804465.1 Verrucomicrobiota bacterium
GCCGCTCAGGCGCACGACGAGGCCGTCGGGCGAGGACTCGGTCTGGAGTCGGCTATTGTCGGCGAGGACGCGGGCGGACTCAGGCGCGGTCTGCACGGTGGGGAGGAGCAGGCGTCCGTCCGAGGGCCATTCCCAGACGTGGAGAAACCAGGTGGTGGCGCCGGAGGCATCGACTTTTTGCGTGACGCGACCCCAGGGGAGGCGACGGGGGAAGGGGCTGGCCTGGGTGGAGTAGATGGCCTCGGAGTTGACCTTCATCCAGCGACCGACGGCTTGCAGGCGCTCGATGCTGGGCTGGGGGATGCGGCCGTCGGCGGTGGGGCCGACGTTGAGGAGAAAGTTGCCGCCCTTGGACGAGATGTCCGAGAGATTGCGGAGGATCTGGCGGGTGCTCTTCCAGTTGTGGTCGGTTTTCTTAAAACCCCAGGTGTCGTTCATGGTCATGCAGACCTCGAACATCTGGCCGGGGAAGCCGCGGGGCGGGATGTGTTGTTCGGGGGTCTTGGTGTCGCCCTCGAAGCCGCCGCCGAGGCGGTTGTTGGTTATGATGGACGGGTGGGCGTCGAGAAGAGCCTGGATGGGCTGGGCGCGCTCCTTGTTCATGTTGGCCGGAGTGTCCCACCACACGATGTCGGGCTGGTAGCGCGAGAGGATCTCCCGGACCTGGGGGATGGCGAGGTCGCGGAGGTAGGCGTCGAAATCACCCTCCTGGGCGGGGTCCCAGTTCTTGCGGTATTTGCCGCCACCGGGGTGGGTCCAGTCCTGCGCTTGTGAGTAGTAGAGGCCGAACTTGAGGCCTTGGGCGCGGACGTTTTTGGCGAGCGGGGCGAGCAGATCGTCGGGGGCGGGGCAGGACGGGTTGGCGACGTCCCAATCGGACGCGGCGGAGTCGTAAAGGGCGAAGCCGTCGTGATGCTTGGAGGTGATGACGACGTAGCGCATGCCGGCCTCCTTGGCGAGGGCGGCCCAGGCGGCGGGGTCGTAGTTCGCAGCGGTGAAATCCTTCGCGTAGGCGCGGTATTCGGCGAGGGGTATCTGGGCGTTTTGGAGGATCCACTCGCCGATGCCGCCGACGGGCTTTTCCTTGTAGACGCCGGCGGGGACGGCGTAGACGCCCCAATGGATGAACATGCCGAAGCGGGCTTCGCGGAACCATTGTTTCCCGTCGGGGGATGACGCGGGCGAGGCGGGAGCGGGTTCGGCGGACCGGGCGGGCGGTGCGCCGACGCCGAGGCCAAGGGAGAAGGCGAGCAGGGGGAGGAGTTTGGGGATCATGAAAAAGGAGGGTGAAATGGGAGAAGGTGATGCGTCAGCGGACGACGAGTTTCACGTCCCGGCCGGTGACCGAGTCGGGTCCGACCTGGAGGACAAACTCCCCCGGCTCGATTTGCCAGCGTCCGCCGAGCCAGGATTTAAGCTGCTCGAAGCCCACCGGGAGCGATACCTCGCGCGTCTCGCCCGGCGCGAGGGTGATGCGGGCGAAGCCTTTGAGCTCGCGCGGCGGGCGGACGGTGGAGGCGTAGCGGCGCTTCACGTAGAGCTGCACGACCGCGTCTCCGGCGCGCGATCCGGTGTTGGTGACGGCGACGGAGACACGGTTTTCCTCGGCGGAAGGGCCGGGGGTGGCGGACATCTCGGACGCGGCGAGGCGCGGGCCGCCGAACTGGAAGGTGGTGTAGCTGAGGCCGTGGCCGAAGGGGAAGGTGACGCGGAAGGGGCCTTCGAGGTAGTTTTGCGGGCCGCTTGGCGGGAGCGCGTTGTAATAGCAGGGCGCCATGCCGGTGGAGGACGGGAAGGTGACGGGCAGTTTGCCGCCGGGGTTGACGGCGCCGAAGAGCACGCGGGCGACGGCGTTGCCTGTCTCCTGGCCGGCATACCAGGCGGAGACGATGGCGGGGATGTTTTTCCCGAGCCAGGGGATCGCGAGCGCGCCGCCGTGTATCAGGACGACCACTACGGGCTTTCCGGTGGCGTGGACGGCGCGGACGAGCTCCTCCTGCCGGCCGGTCAGCTCGAGGACGGCGCGGTCGAGGTTTTCGCCCATGGTCGCGCGCGAGGTGCCGACGACGACGATGGCCAGGTCGGCCTCGCGGGCCAGGGCCACGGCGGCGGGAATGTCGTCCTTATCAGATGCGGTGAGGCCGCAGCCCGGGGCGTGTGTGACGACGGCCGCGGAGCCGACGTGGCGGCGAATGCCCTCGAGCACGCTGACGAAGTAGCGAGGGCGGCCGGAGTAGCCGCCCGGCACGCGGTCGGCGGCGTTGGGGCCGAGGACGGCGATTTTTCCCAGGCGTGCGATATCGAGCGGGAGGAGCGCGTCCTGATTCTTGAGGAGAACGATGGATTTCTCGGCGGCCTCGAGGGCGGCCTTCTCGTGGGCCGGGTCGGTGACGACTGCGCGCCAGCCGGGGCGCGGGGCGGGGGTGAGGCCGTCGAAGTGTCCTTTGCGAATCGCCTCGGCCCACGGATCGAAATCCCGGGTGTTTTCCTTCGCGGCGGACTCGGCGGCCTGGCGCGCGGCCTCGGGGCGAAGCGCGAGCGGGTCGTCGAAAAGCCCGAGGCGAAACTTGGCGCGAAGCACGTTGGCCACTGCGCGGTCGAGGTCGGCCACGGGGATGCGCCCGGCCTCGACGGCGGCGACGAGCCGCGCGCCGAAGGTGCGGCGCGGCGAAGTCCAGGCGGTGGCGAAGCTCAGTTCGCTGTCGATGCCGGCGGAGAGGGTCATGGCACCGGCCTGCTCGTGGTCGCGGGCGAAATAGTGGCCGGAGGCGACGTCCCAGTTGTAGAGCTTGGCGATGTCGCCGTTGTCGGATACGACGAAACCGTCGAAGCCCCACTCGTCGCGCAGCACGTCGGTGAGCAGCCAGCGGTTGGCGTGGCAGGGGATTCGGTTGAGCGCATGGTGGGCGGGCATGATGGAGCCCGCTCCGGCCTCGCGGATCACCGCCTCGAAGGGAAGCATCGCGGTCTCGCGCAGGGTGGCCTCGGAGATTTCCACCGACTCGCCGTTGCCGCCGCGGAGCGAGTCGCCGTCGGCGACCAAGTGTTTGGGCGTGCAAAGGATCTTGTCGGGCCCGTAGCGCCCGGGGCCCACGCCCTGCATGCCGCGCACGTAGGCCACGCCTATGCGCGCTACCAGCCAGGGATCCTCGCCGAAAGACTCCTCGACGCGACCCCAGCGCGGATCGCGGGCCAGGCCGAGCATGGGACCGAAGGTCTGGTGCATGCCCAACGCGCGCGCCTCGCGCGCGATGATGGCGGCGGTTCGCTCCACGAGTTCGGGATCCCAGGTTGCGGCGAGTCCGATGGCTTGGGGGAAGCAGGTCGCGTCCGGCAGACACACGCCGTGGAGCGCCTCGCCCGCGACGAGCTGGGGGATGCCGAGGCGGGCGTTGCCGTTCGGGTAGGACGAGGCCAGTTGGATCGCTTTTTCCTCAACGGTCAGCCGGCCCAGCAAATCGGATATGCGCGCCTCGATCTGCTTCGCGGACGGCGCGCCGAAAAGAGCGGGAACGACGAAGGCGAAGACGGCGAGCGCATGGCGGAGGCGAGACATGGGCGAGGGGGTAGTGGGTGAGGCGCGGCGATGGGGAGGGCAAACCAGACTTTCGTTTCGATAATCAGACGCAGACCAGCAACGCAACGCGGCGACCGTATTGGGGTGAGGTTTCACGCGGTCGACCCTGCGTCCGGCGTGCGGGAGGAGATGCGTGACCAGCAACCCAGACAAGCAGCAGGGGGCGTGTTACAATGCCCGATAAACGCAGGCGGTGACGAGCCCGGCGGGCGTCGCGGTTGCAGTGCGACAACCGGCATCGTCTCCGTTTTCTATTGGCGGCATGCCTCCGGCGCATCGTCTCAATCGAATCCCAGTAAACCGCACGCCTAGGGGCGGCCGGCTTCGTAATAGGAGCGCACCTCTGCGGGGGAGATCACGCGCGAGAGAACCACCAGCTCGTCGATGCGGCCCACGAGATTGCGATAAAAGGATCGGGGCTTTGGCGATTTATCCAACGGGGATGGTATGCTGCCGCCGGCCCAGTTGCCCACGCCCATGGACCCGAGATGAACGGGTATGGGGCGTTCGAGGCGGCCCTCGCCTGCGGCTTCGCCATTGCGGTAGTGGATCACCCGGCCCGTGGCGGACTCGTAGGTGGTGGCGAGAAAAACCCAGCGGCCCAGGTCGGTCGGGGAGATGGCGGGGGCGCTGATGACGCGATCCCAGCCTTGGGGCGTGCCGGGCGAGGCGAGGCCGTTCACCACGGAGAAGCGCAGGTGCCCGTCGCGACGCAGCATCCACTGGACGCTCCCCGCTTGGTAGCCGTTGGGCATGAGGAGGCCGTTGTATTCGTTGGCGAGGTTGTCGACGCGGGTCCAGCAGAGCAGGGTGAGGCGTTGGTGATGGCCCTGCGCATCCAGACGAAGCCGGTCGCCGGTGCCGGTAAACGCGACGGCGGATTTGCCGGACCAGCGGCCTTCGGACCACGAGGCGCCGACGAGGGATATGGAGCGGCTCGCGGCGGACTTC
>JBDLWD010000055.1:0-7799 GCA_039804465.1 Verrucomicrobiota bacterium
CTGCTACGCACCGCTCTTCGCCCGCATCGGCCATACCCAGTGGACGCCCGATCTGATCTTCTTCGATCAGCGCAACGTGGTCCGCCCGCCCAACTACTACGTCCAGCAGCTCTTCGCCCGCCACCAGGGCGACGCCTATTTGCCGACTACCATCGACGCCGCGGCCGCCCCGCCTCCGCCGACGCTCTCGGGATCGGTGGGCGTGGGCAGCTGGCGCACCGCCATCGAGGTCGCCGAGGCCCGGGTGAACGGCCGGCGGCTTGATCCCGCGGCCTGGGCCTCCGAAGGCGGCGAATTTCGCTTCGTCGACGATGTTTTGCGCCAGGGCTCCGTCGACGCCGAGGGCGCGATGAGCTTCTCGTCCGAATCGATTTCCGGCGACACCGTCACCTACACCGTGCGCGCCCGAAAGACCGCGGGCGCGGAGGGCTTTCTCATCCGCTTCGGCTCGGTCGACGGTCGCGGCTACTATTGGTGGAACGTCGGCGGCTGGGGAAACACCCGCCACGCGCTTCAGCGTCTCGACAACGGCGTCCACAGCGGAATCGTCCTCGCCGATGCCCCCGGCTCGGTGCGCACCGGCGTCTGGCACGAGATGAAGGTCGAGCTTTCGCCCGGCCGCATCCGCTGCTCGCTCGATGGCGCGCTGGTCCACGACTACGCGATCCGTCCGGTCGGCCTGAGCGCTTCGACGACCTACGACCGGGCCGCGCGCGAGATCGTGGTGAAGCTGGTCAATCCCACGACCGCTCCCATCGACGCCAGCATCAATCTGGAGGGAAAGCTTCGCCTCGCGAGCTCCGCGCGCCTCGTCACGCTGGCCGGCGTGCGCGACGCCACCAACTCGGTTAAGCATCCCGATGAGGTGAAGCCGATGGAAAGCTCCATCGCCGCGGGCTCGCGCTTCACGCACGAGGTGCCGGCCATGTCGCTTCAGTTGATCCGTCTGCAGTTATCGCCCGATGCGGGCAGGTGAGCGGCCTTGGAGCCGCGTTGCGTCCCAGCTCTGCCTTAACCGGGCCAGGGCTTTCGGATTCGGCCTACCTCGCACTTTCCACCGACCATTCGTAGAGGCCGGCGGAGAAGTTTTCCACGAGGTCGAGCTCGAGCTTGAGCGCGCGGGCGACTACGGGGGCGAAGGAGACCTTCACCGGCTCGGACTTGCGTATCGCGTAGGCGGGCGAGCCCGGCGCGGGCAGCCACTGGCCGGCCTCGTTTTGGTAGAGCACGCGCCAGGCCTTGGGCAGGCGGCACTCGCCGCGACCTTCGTCGGAGAACCACGAGACCGTCACGCCGCTCACGCGCTCCGGCTTGGCGAATTCGTAGGCGAGCCACTCGGCGCCTCCCTTGCGCGGCCAGAAGTCGAAGTTGCGTGGGAAGCCGTCGGTGGCGTTTTGCGGCATCTGGCCGTCCTTCACCACCGCGGGGTCCATGCCGCCGCGGGCAAATGAGACGCTCAGCTTCGCGGTCGAGGCGATGGTGGGCGGCAGGGGCAGGCGGACCTTGTCGGCCGAGCGCGCGAGCCAGACCGCCATCGGCGACAGGCCGCGGTTGTTCCAGGCGGCGTAGGGTATGGCTACCAGCTTGGCGGCGGCCTCGTCCATCGAGTCGTCGTCGCGGCGGGAGATGCGGACCGCGCCATCCACCTCGAGGGTGTTCACGCCGCCGAGCAGGGCGGGCTGGTGCGTGGCGCGGATCGTGGCCGAGGCGGGAAGGACGAGGCCTTCGAGCGAACCGCCGTTGTCCACGCCTTCGAAGGTGTAGACGATCGGACCGCGTTCGAGGGCGACGAGACCGGCGATGTCCTTGGCCATGGCATGGCCGGAGACGCGGCGGACGGGCAGGGCGAACTCAAGTTCGACGCGGTCTCCGGCGCGCCACTCGCGGCGGACGACGGCGAAGCCGGATTCGAGGGCGGCCGACACGGGCTCGCCGTTGACCTTGAGCGACCAGGCCGCGGGCGACGCGTCGTCGTAGGCGTAGAGATCGCTCGGCACGGGCGCGCCGCGCGTCCAGCCGGGGATGCGCAGGCACAGGGCGAAGGCGGCGGGTTTTTCCGGGTTCACGCCGAGGCGGATGGCGCCGTCCCAGGGATAGGAGGTTTGTTGGACGAGACGCACGGACTGGCCGCCGAGCTCGGCGCGCGCCTCGCCCGCGGCGTAGAGGTTGACGAAGAGATCCGCGTCGCGGACGGCGTAGGCGTAGCCGCCGAGGGAGGCGAGGACGCGCAGCACGTTGGGCGGGCAGCAGGCGCAGCCGAACCAAGGGGCGCGGCCGGCATGGCCGTGGTTGTTCTTCGTCTTGCCGTCGTATTCGAGCGGGTTGGGGTAGAAGAAACGGTCGCCGGAGAGGGAAACGCCGCTGAGGAAGCCGTTGTAGAGCGTGCGCTCGAAGACATCCATGTATCTGGCGTCGCCGCTCATGAGGAACATGCGGTGGTTCCAGAACAGGAAGCCGATGGCGGCGCAGGTCTCGTTGTAGCAGCGGTTGGGCAGCTCGTAGTCGTCGCCGTAGGCCTCGCCCGCGGCGCGGGCGCCCACGCCGCCGGTGAGATGCAGTTTTCGGCCGACCACGTTTTCCCAGATGGCGTTGATCGCCTCCAGGTAGCGCGGATCGCCCTGGAGGGCGGCCACGTCGGCCATGCCGCTGTAGAGATAGTTGGCGCGCACGGCGTGGCCGACCGCCTTGCGCTGCTCGACCACCGGCGCGTGGTCCTGGCTGTATGCCCCGCCGCGCCCGCGGGTTTCGAGAAAGAAGCGGGCGAGCTCGAGCCAGCGTTTGTCGCCGGTTTTTCGATACAGCTTGGCCAGGCCCATTTCGACGACCTGGTGGCCGGGCGCGATGCGCGGCTCGCCGTCGCCGAAATCGCGCTGGAGCAGCTCGGCGCTCTTGAGGCAGATGTCGAGCAGGCTGCGCGAGCCGGTGGCCTGCTGGTGGGCGACGCCCGCCTCGTAGAGATGGCCCAGGTTGTAGAGCTCGTGGCTCAGGCCGGGGTCCTTCTCCCAGCGTTTCTGGCCTACCCAGCCGTGCGCGGGGGAATCCGGATGCATGGTGCGCCAGGTGTAGAGGTAGCCGTCCGGCTCCTGGGCGGCGGCGACGCGGGCGATGATCTTCTCCAGCTGCGCCTGCAGCTCCGGATCGGGGCGGACGCTTAGGCAAAAGGCGGCGCCTTCGAGGACCTTGTAGACGTCCGAATCGTCGAAGGGATATTCGGTTACGGGCTTGTGCCGGGCGTTGGTCTCGCCGGCGGCGCGACGTTTCATGATGTCGGTCGCCAGATCGAAGTTCTTAAGCCGATTCGAGGTCTCGAGTTGGCCGAGGGCGAAGGGCAGGGTGACGCGATTGTTGGTCTCCTGGCGGTCGTGCCAGAGACCCTCGGTGAAGCTCACCGCGGTGAAGGGGACGGGCTGGATGGGATAGTCCGAACCGGCGTGAAGGGAGGGCGCGGCGGCGATCGCTCCGGCCATCGCGGACACGGCGTAGCAGCAAAGGCGACCGGCGGCGGAACGGGAGGGGGAGGGGGCGGAAGGGAACATAGCCGCGAGGCTCGGGATCGGTTTTGTTCTTTCAAAAGGACATTGTCCGATAAAATAGGAACAAAACCGACCATGATGGAACGCCTGCACCTTCCGCTGTCTTCCGGGCTCCGGGTGCTGAGCGCGGGGCTTTTCGTCAGCCCCGGGCATGGCATCCATCCGGACCGGGTGATGGATTCGCACGAGATCATCTTCGTGCGTTCGGGCAGCCTGAGCATAGCGGAAGGCGATCGCGAATACGAGGTCAGGGCGGGCGAGGCCCTTTGGATGCGCCCAGGGGTGCGCCATCGCGGCACGAGGACGCACGAGGCGGATCTCTCGTTCTATTGGGCGCATTTTCATCCGCCACGGGGCGCGCGGCGAAAAGGCGGCGCCGGCATCGAGCAGTATTCGCGTCCGGCGCGGCCCGAGCGGGCGGGAGAGTGGTTTCACCGGCTGGTCGAGTTGATGGAGTCGGGCGCGCCCGAGGCGGACGAGGCCGGTTTGCTGCTGCTCCTGCTCTGGCGCGAGCTGGCCCGCGTCCAGGCGCCCGTGAATCCGAACGCGGGCGAGGCGCTGGCCGCGAGGGCCGAGCAATTCATCGCGATGCAATTTCCGCGCGGCATCCACGCGGGCGACGTCGCCAAGGCGATGGGCTGCCATCCGGACTACCTCGGGCGAGTGTTTCGCCGCGCGCACGGTTGCACGGTGAGCGAGGCGATCCACCGGAGGCAGTTACAGGAGGCGCGCTGGCGTCTGCGCGAAGGCGGCCAAGGTATCGAGGACGTGGCGCTCGCCTGTGGATTTCGCGAGCCGCGTTACTTCCGAAAGCTTTTCACCGCCGCCCAGGGCGTGAGTCCGCGCGAATATCGCAAGCTGCACGCCCGCATCCGGGTGAACACGCGCTGATCCTCGCGCGCGGGACCGGCGGTCGCCTTGGCGGCATGTTGACTATAAAACCGTTTCGCCCCCTCCGCGCCGGTTGCCTTGGCGGCGCGTGGGAGTCTGTTTGGGTCGCCGTGCCTTCTTTCCCCATGCCGCGTTCCCGCATTCTCCCCCGTTCGCTGCTTTGCCTGCTCGCATGTCTGTCGTGGATCGCCGCTCCGGCGACCGTGGTGCGCGCGGGCGAACCCGCCGAAATCTCGCTTCTGTCGTCCTCCGCGGCGGACGGCGCCGCGGTGAAGCCCGACGCTCCGCTCGTGCTTTCCCCGGAAAACGCGGCCTGGGATCTGTCGCGGCATGATTCGCTGTATTTCACCTTTCGCAACGACGGGCGCGAGACGGTGTCGGTCTGGGCGCGGGCCGAAAATCCGGACGCGAAGGGCGTGACCGACAGCGTGCGCAATGTGCTCGTGCTCGACCCCGGCGCGAGCGGCGAGCTTCGCCTTCGGCTGATGCGCCGCCCGGAGGACCCGGGCTATGCGCCCTTCAAGCCCTACTTCATGTATTTCAAAAGCATCAACGTGCGCGACAACACCCTCGATCCCGCCCGGGTGGCCCGCGTGGTCGTGTGGCTGGACGAGGCGCGACCCGGCGCAGGCGTCACGGTGGAAAAAGTGTCGGCGCGCGGCGAGGGTGTTCCCGCTCCGGTGCCCTTCTTCCCCTTCATCGACCGCTACGGCCAATACAAGCACACCGACTGGCCGGGCAAGGTCCACGAGGACGCCGATTTCGAGGCGCTACGCCGGCAGGACGCGCGCGATATGGCGGCCCACGCCGGACCGGCCGACTGGGATGAATGGGGCGGTTGGAAAAACGGTCCCCGCCTCAAGGCCACGGGCTTTTTCCGCACCGAAAAAGTCGGCGGAAAATGGTGGTTGGTCACGCCGCGGGGTTCTCTTTTCTGGTCCTACGGGCCCACCGGCGTGAGCGCGGGCGGCGAAGGCAGCCCCGTCACAAGCAAGGAGCACTGGTTCGAGGATCTTCCCTCGCGCGACGGCCCCGCCGCGTCGCATTGGTCCTCCGGCCGCGGAGCGCGGTTCATGTATTATCAGGACGGCAAGGAATGGCGGGCCTTCTCGTTCTCGGGCTTGAACGCCGAGCGGAAATACGGCCCCGACTGGCGCGAGGCGACCGCCGAGGCCCTGCACTCCCGGCTGCGTAATTGGGGAATGAATACGATGGCCAACTGGTCCGATCCGGTCGTCTATCTCAAGCGCAAGACCCCCTACGTGGTCGCGGTGTCCTCCGCTCCGCTCAAGCTGGACCACTTTCCCGACGTCTTCGACCCCGAGTTCGAGCGCTCCGTGAACGCGGCGATGGACCGCGAGAAGGGCACGACCGCCGGCGATCCGTGGAACCTGGGCTATTTCGTGGACAACGAGCTCACCTGGGGCGCTTCGCGAGGCGGCGCGCGGGCGGTCCAAGGCGCGCTCAAGGCGTCGCCCGGCTCCGGAACCAAGAAGGCCTTCGTCGCCCATTTGAAGGCGGCCTACCGCGAGATCGGCGCGCTTAATCGCGCCTGGGGCGCGATCCACGCCTCGTGGGAGGCGTTGCTCGAGGCGCGCGCTCTGCCCGATCCGCAGACGGAGGCCTTCAAGACCGACTGCGCGAATTTCGGGCTCAAGATGACGGATAAATATTTCTCCACGGTGAGAGCCGCCGTGAAGCGCGTGGCGCCGAACAATCTTTACCTGGGCTGCCGTTTCCACGGTCACATCGACCGTTCGGTCGTCGAGATCGCGGCCAAATACTGCGACGTGATCGGCTATAACATCTACGAGCGGCCCGCGGGCCGGCTAAACCAATACCGCGGCGTGGTGGACGCGCCCTTCATCGTCGGCGAGTTCGGCGTCACCAGCGATCTGGCCCAGACGCCTTGGCGCGGCCAGTTGCTTACCCAGCAACCGGGAGAGCGTCTGGCCGAGATGGAGCGCTGGCTCGCCGAGGGTTTCGCCCATCCCGCCCTCGTCGGCGCGCATTTCTTCCAATTCCGCGACCAGCCCTTGTCCGCCCGCGCCGACGGCGAGGCCACGCTGCGCGGCTTCCTGGCCGTGGGAGATTCGCCGCATTTCGATCTGGTTCAGCTGAACCGGAAGCTGGCCTACCGGCTTTACGAGATTCGAGGCGCGGCTCCGGGCGCCAAGCCCTGAACGCCGGTGCCGGGAGAAGTTCGGTCGCAGGTTGGTTTCGCGGCGAGGAGCGCGTCCTGCGCCCATTATCAACCAGCCTGCAATTTCCCGCCGATTTTCTTCGTCTGCCGTCCGGGCCGGGGCCTAACTGCAGGGGTTGCCGACCGTGTCCACCCCCGCCTCCGAAACTCCTTCCGAAACCCCTCCCGCCCAACGCGTCGGGCTGCGTGAAATCGCCCGGGCGCTGGAGGTCAGTCTCATGACCGTTTCGCTGGCCTTGCGAAACAGCCCCAAGATATCCGAAGCCACCCGGAGTCGCGTGCAGCAAATGGCGGAAAAACTCGGCTACCGCCCCGATCCCGAGATTTCGCGGCTGATGACCCGGCTGCACACCAGCGCGCAATCCTCCGATCGCACTCCTATGGCCATCGTGGACCTGTCGGCCACGCGCCTGCCTCCGGGCACGGAAAACTACTGCGAACATGTCCGGCGGGGCGCGGTGAAACGGGCCGAATCCCTAGGCTACATCGCCTCCTGTTTCCACGTCCTCGACTATGACGGGGACATCAAGCGGTTGCTGCGCGTGATCCGCTACCGGGGTATTCGGGGCATACTGCTTCTGCCGCCTCTCGCCCCGATCGAGCTTCCCGCCGGTCTGGACTGGTCCGCGTTTTCCGTGCTCGCCGCCACCTACGCGATCAGCGGCACGGAGTTTCACCGCGTGGTGCCGCATCAGTTTTTGGACATGTGCCAGCTCATAGGCATCCTCGAGAAGCGGGGCTTGAAAAGGATTGGCGCCGTGCTGGGCCGCGGCTTCGAAAAGCGCATCCATTATCATTTCACCGCCGCCCTCGCACTTCACCGGTATGACTCGCTGATTTTCCGCACCGACGAAACCACCCCCATCGACAAGAAGGAATTCGCCGCCTGGCTGCTGGAGCACCGCCCGGACGTTTTGATCGCGGCCAACGTGGGCGAGGTGATCGATTCCTTGCCGCCTGCGAACCGCGGCTTCACCCCGCCCCGCGTCGTCAGCTTTCGCTCCACTTCCCATCCGCACATCACCTACTGGGACGAGCGCCCGCAGGAAATCGGCGCCGTCGCCGCGGTGTTGCTCGCCGGCATGGTCCAGCACAACGAATACGGCATCCCGGCCTCGCCGCGCACCACCATGATCCATGGCGCCCTGCATGATCCAGAACCAGTCCCCGTG
>JBDLWD010000056.1:0-3218 GCA_039804465.1 Verrucomicrobiota bacterium
TGGCCGGGCTTGGCGGACTTGGAGGGTTTTTTATCGGGCTTGGCACCGCGGGCGGGTTTGGCGGCGGCGTGGACGTCGGTGCGGCCGGCCTTGCCCGCCTTGGGCTTTTTCGGGAGATCCACGGCGCGGGCGGGTTTGCCGCCGATGGAGGAGGTCTCGGCGTCCACTCCGCCCGGGGTGGCGTCCTCGCCGGCGGGGCGGGCGAAACGGTCGGGGGCGAAGAAGGGGTTGTATTTGCGCTCGTGGGCGAGGGTGGTGATGGGGCCGTGGCCCGGGCCGATCACCGTGTCCTTCGGCAGGCTGAAGATGCGGGCGCGGGTGTTTTTTACCTGCTCGCGGAAGTGGGTGGGGCTGCCTCCGACCGAAGCCGAGAACAGCGAGTCGCCGCAGAGGGCGAGCGGCCAGCTAAGACCCTGCACATAGAAGGTGGTCTGGCCCGGAGTGTGGCCCCAGGTGGGCAGGCACTTGATGGCGATGACGCCGAGGTGGAAGTAGTCGTTGTCCGTGAAGCGACGCGCCCCGGGCACGGCGTTGGCCGGCTCGCGTTCGTGCAGCCAGACGTCCGCGCGCGTGGCGGCGAGTATTTGCGGCAAGGCGGCCACGTGGTCCTCGTGGGCGTGGGTGAGGAGCACGTGCTTCACGCGCAGTTTGTGGGTCTCGACGAACTCGAGCAGCTCGGCGGCGTCCGAGCCGGTGTCGACGATGGCGGCCTCGCGGGTCTTGTTGTCCCAGACGAGGTAGTTGTTAACCGTCATGTCCCCGTGCCGGGTGTTGAAAAAAGCGAAGCCGCGCGGGAAGACCGGGGCGCGCGGGTAGGCGGTTTTTTTCGCGAGGATCTCCAGGGCGTCGGGCGAGAGCTGAAGATGGCGGGCCAGGCGGCGCAGCACGGGAAGCTTGGCCTCTCCGCCTTTCACCGCGGCGAGGTCTTCGGCCGTGATCTCGGCGCGCGAGGCGAGTTCGGCGTCGGAGATGCCGTAGCCGCGCTGGGCCTTGGCGATGACGTCGGTGAAATTATCCTCGATCGGGATGAGCGGCATGGAAGCAGGGAGCGGGGAGCAAGGGGCGGGGAGCCAGAAAAAAGCTCCGGTTTCTTTTGATGGCGGTTTTAGCCGAGGGGCACCGGCGCGCCGATTCGGGCGGATTCGTAGATGGCGTGGATCAGGGCCACGGCGGCGCGGCCGGCCTCGCCGTCGACGAGGGGCGCGCGGGTAGGCGGTTTTTTTCGCGAGGATCTCCAGCGCGTCGGGCGAGAGCTGGAGGTGGCGGGCCAGACGGCGCAGCACGGGAAGCTTGGCCTCTCCGCCTTTCACCGCGGCGAGGTCTTCGGCCGTGATCTCGGCGCGCGAGGCGAGTTCGGCGTCGGATATGCCGTAGCCGCGCTGGGCCTTGGCGATGACGTCGGTGAAATTATCCTCGATGGGAATGAGCGGCATGGAAGCAGGGAGCGGGGAGCAAGGGGCGGGGAGCCAGAAAAAAGCTCCGGTTTCTTTTGATGGCGGTTTTAGCCGAGGCGCACCGGCGCGTCGATTCGGGCGGATTCGTAGATGGCGTGGATCAGGGCCACGGCGGCGCGGCCGGCCTCGCCGTCGACGAGGGGGGCGCGGTTTTCGCGCACTGCCGCCACGAAGTCGGCGAACTGCTCGCGGTGCGCGTCGCCCCACTTCCACGCGGGAGACTGGGCTGCGTCGGCGTCTGCTTTGGCGTTCCGCACCGCGCTGCTCGTGCCGCCGGTGGCCACCTGAAGGGCGTGGGCCGAGGCGGCGGGGCCGGTCACGATTTCTCGGCCCTTGATCGCGAGCGTCTGGAGTTCGTCGCCCTCGATCACGGCGCTGCCCCCGGTGCCGTGCAGCGCGAGGCGGGCGGGAAAGCCGGGATAAGCGGCGGTGGAGCCGAAGAGCGTGCCGAGGGCGCCATTTGCGAAAACGAGCGTGGCGCAGGCGACGTCCTCGACCTCGATGCGCTCGTGCGCGGCGGTGGCGGTGCGCGCGAACACTTCGCGCACCGGGCCGCAAAGCCAGAGCATGAGGTCTATGGTGTGCACGCCTTGGTTCATGAGGCAGCCTCCGCCGTCCATGGCCCGGGTGCCGCGCCAGTCGCCCGAGTCGTAATACTCCTGGGTGCGATACCACGGGATGCGCACATCCGCGGCGACGATCCGGCCCAGCGCGTTTTCATCGACGAGTCGCCGCACGGTGCGGCTGGCGGGATCGAAGCGATGCTGGGAAATGACCGCGAGCCAGCGTCCGGAGGCGCGCTGCGCTTCAAGCAGGGCGTCGCACGCCGCCACCGAGACCTCCATCGGTTTCTCGATCACGACGTGTTTGCCGGCTCGCAGGGCGCGGGCCGCGAGGTCGCCGTGCAGTCCGCTCGGGGTGCAAAGCGTTACGGCTTCGATCTCCGGGTCCGCGAGGACGGACTCCCACGACGCCACGGTGAGTCCATGCTGGCTTGCGAAATCCGCCGCGCGCTCCGCGTCCAAGTCTACGCAATGCGTGAGCCGGGCGAGATCGGGAATTTCCTGCAGGGCTTTGGCCTGGGTGGGGGCGATGTTGCCGCAGCCCACGAGGGCGAAGCGGAGCGGCGCGGCGGAAGAGGGCACGGAGGCGAACATGACGCGGAAGGGGCGGCAGATTGCGAAAGGCCCTCGGCTCGCGCAAGCGGGCAGGGTGGGGCAGCGCGGGGCGGCGCATTGACTCGATTCGCGGTTGAGCGATCCCTACGGACGACGCCCCGGCCCCGCCCGTGGTTTCGCCCCCGCGCTTGCGCCCCGGCTGCGCCGGCCTTTTGTTGGCGGCCTTTTCCCATGGCTTACGACTGGCTCAAAGGTGTCGCAGACGAATATGACGTGATCGTGATCGGTTCCGGCCTCGGCGGCCTCACCGGCGCGAACGTCCTCGCCAAGGCCGGTCACAAGGTCCTGCTCCTCGAGCACCACTACCAGTTTGGCGGCCTCGCCACCTGGTTCACGCGCAAGGGCGGGCACATCTTCGACATCTCCCTGCACGGCTTCCCCAGCGGCATGATCAAGAGCTGCCGCCGCTACTGGACCAAGGAGATCGCGGATAGCATCCACCAGCTGAAGGACGTGCGTTTCGTGAACCCGCAGATGGACGTCTGGACCACGTTTACCCGCGAGGACTACACCCGTGTGCTGGTCGAGCAGTTCAAGCTGCCGCTCGAGCAGGTCGAGGCCTTCTACGACCACCTGCGGGCGATGA
>JBDLWD010000057.1:0-3951 GCA_039804465.1 Verrucomicrobiota bacterium
CGTTCGCGCCAGGCGCGCGCGTCCATGCCCGACTCCACGCCGTGGGCCCGGCCATAGGCGGTTCCGGCGATGGCTCGAAACAAGGTGGCCGCGGCGCGAGCCTGCGACTTTATGGCGGCGCCTCGCGAACGAAGGCGGCGGGCGGTCAGGGCGCTGAAAAAACCGGCGCCCAGCGCGACCAAAGATTGGGGCGGATGCAGCATCGAATCCGACTTGGCAGCCGGTGCCTTGAGGACAGACGCGCCCGATGGCGTCGCAAGCGAATTCATCAAGAGCTCAACTGCTTGCGCGGTTTCAGGGCGCGGTAGAAGTCTCTTATCCACGGCATAAAGTTTTCCGCGTGAAAGACCAGCGAGGCGTGCTGCACCGGCGCGCCTTTTGGATTGCGCACGGTGTGGACCCGTCCGCGCGGGAAAAACGCCGGGCCGGCGCGTTCGAGGGCGGCGCGGGCCGGCGAGTCCGAGCGCATCACGGATTCCTCTTTTTCCGCGTAGAGCACGAGCGCGGGGGCCAGGCTGAGCGGTAGCAATTCGGGGGTGAGGTAGGTGGAGGGGCAGGCCATCTCGCGCAGCGCGCGGACGCGCGCCACGGCGCCGCGCGGGCTGACGCCGGCGATGGTCGCGCGCACCGCGGTGCGCAACTCGGAGAGCTCGTTCTGGGTGAGCAGGGCGGCGAGCGAGGTCTTGTTTTGCGTGCCCGACTCGAACATGCGGGCAAAGATGCTTCGCGCGCGTTCCACCGCCGGGCCGGTGTCGCCCTCGCCGGCGTCGAGCAGCGGCTTCAAGGCGCGGCCGAGCAGGGTGGAGGGACGCGCCTCCTCGGGTGCGACGAGGTCGGAAATGGCGCACACCGGGCTCACCAGCACGAGGCCGCCAAGCGCCGGCGAGGGACGGCCCGCCAGGCGGGCGCGGCGCAGCCAGTCGAGCGCGAGTCCGGCGCCAAAGCTCACCGCGAAGACCACGGGCGGCGAGCCCTCGCGCTCCGCCACCTCGGCGAACAGGTCGTCCAGCTGGGCGGCAAACAAGGCGGGGGAAAAATCCGCCCGCGGGTAGTCCACGTAATAAACGGCGCCGTGCCGGATCAGCAGTCCGCGCACCAGGTAGACCTGCTCGCGCGCGTCGGGCACGAAGCCGCCGAGGACGATCGTGGGGCGGCCGCCGCGGCCGGGCTCCCGCCAGACGGTGGCCAGCGTATCCGCTCCGCCTTCGCCGCGATCCAAGGCGGCGCGCGCCATCGGGCCGGGCGCGGAGGACAGTATCTCCCGCCGGGGCGGGTTGAAGCGGCGGCCGGTGGCGCGCAGCAGGGTGCGCAGCGGGCGGGCGGGAGGCACACGACCGATCGCGGCCACGAGTGAGAAGGCGGGGGGAAGGCGGAGCGCGGGCATGCGGCGTTGTGTAAAAAAGCTGCGGCGGGACATCCCTTTACGCGCTTGCCCGGCGCAAGCCCGTGGCGGCGCCGTCACCGCGTGTTCACCGGCGCGGCACGGGTTCGTAACCCGGCGCGGTTTCCCGCGGCGTTTTCCGGGTTGGACGCGGGCGGCGCGATACGGAAGCCTGCGTGTTCTTTCCCGGTTTATCGTTTTTCGCCCGCCTCTCCCCCGCATGCTTCCGCCCATTCTGTTCGAGGACGACGCCCTCATCGCTTTCGACAAACCGAGCGGCCTGCTCATCGCGCCCGACCGCTGGGACAAGGCCCGCGCCAACCTCATGAAGCAGGTCCACGCCAAGCTGGGCGAGCACGTGGCCAACGTGCACCGGCTCGACGCCGACACCTCGGGCGTGGTGCTTTGCACGAAGGACAAGCTGGCGCTCGATTTCGTGTCGGGGCAGTTCCAGGGAAAGACGGCGAAGAAAACCTATCACGCGCTCTGCTACGTGCCGCCGGCCGACGAGGCGATGAAGGTGGGGCGCGTGGCGCGCGACGAGTCGGGCCTGTTGCCCGCCGAGTTCACGGTTGAGCTGGCGCTGGGCGAGGACGAGCAGCAGCCGGGGCGCATGCGCGTGTTCAAGAAACGCGGCGGCAAGGCCTCTACCACGGTGTTTCGCGCCTTGGAGCGTTTCCATGACCGCCGCGGCCGCGCCTTCGCCTGGGTGGAGTGTTCGCCGCTCACCGGGCGCACGCACCAGATCCGCGTTCATCTCGCGGCGGCGGGCGCGCCGATCCTGGGCGACCCGTTCTACGGCGTGCCGGATGTGCAGCTGCGGCTCTCGGATTTGAAGCGCGGCTACAAGGGCCGCGACGAGGAGCGCCCCTTGGTGGACCGGCTGGCGCTGCATGCGAGCGCGCTCACGGTGAACCATCCGACGACGCGCGAGCCGGTGACGATCGCCGCGCCGGCGCCGAGGGAGTTTGAGGTGGCGCTGAAGTATCTGCGGAAGTTCGCCGCCCCGGGCGGTGGCGAGGGCTGATGCCAAGAGGACAAAGGATTCGGGCGGCCTGTGGCGCGGGCCCGCCCGAGACGACCACACGGCGGGATCACGCGGGGAGAAATCAGGTGCCGTAGAGGCGGTCGCCGAAATCGCCCAGGCCGGGGAGGATGTATTTTTGGGCGTTCAATTCGCGGTCGAGGGCGGCGGCGTAGATGGGGACTGCCGGGTGGGCCTTTTCCACGGCGGCGACGCCCTCGGGGGCGGCCACGATAACGACGAGGGCGAGGTCGGAGGCGCCGGCCTCGCGCAGGAGGTCGAGAGCCTGCACGGCGCTGCCGCCCGTGGCGAGCATGGGGTCGACGCAGAGGACGCGTTTGCCGGCCAGCGGCGGCAGCTTGCGGTAGTAGCTGCGGGCGACGGCGGTGGAGTGATCGCGCTCGAGGCCGACGTAGCCCACGCTGACTTCGGGGAAAAGATCGAGGTAGGGCTGCACCATGCCGAGGCCGGCGCGGAGGATGGGCACGACGACGAGGCCTTCGGCGAGGATGCGGCCGGTGTGGGGCTCGAGGGGCGTGTTGACCGCGTGACTACGGGTGGGGAGGTCGCGCGTGGTCTCAAGGGCGAGCATGAGGCCGACTTGGTGGGCGAGGGCGCGGAAGGTGGCGGGTTTGGTGGTGTGGTCGCGCAGGTGGGTGAGGGCGTGGTCGGCGAGCGGGTGGCGGAGGACGTGGAGCATGGCGGAAAAGTTTAAGGAGGAAGTTTAAGATGAAGGCTCGGAAGGAGTCTGCGGCCCGGACTTGAACTTAAACTTTCACCTTCAACTGCCGACGCTTCGGCGGCGGGATCAGAGCAGGTCGCGCTGGACTTTGCTTTCGAGGAGGTCCTCGAGCTCCTTGCGGAGTTTTTTCTGGCTGCCGCGGAAGCCGGGCATGAGGGCGAGCCATTGGTAAACGTCCTCGCGGAGGTGCCTGGGCATGGCGGGTGGGAGGCGGACGGCTTTGTCGAAGGCGCGAACTACCTGCGCGGCGATCTGTTCGCACATTGCCTGGGCGGTGGCGGAGCTGTGCTGGCCGGCGAGGCGGGTGAGGTCATCGAGCCTGGCGCGGCGGGCGGCGGCGTGAGCTTTTTTGTAAAGGGCGAGGCTGTTGACCGAGACGGAGACGGAGCGCGGGTAGAAGCTCGCCATGAGGTTCCACGGATCGCGGCCGGGGCCCTGGTCGCCGGCGGAGCGGAAATCGCTGCGGAGGATGACGCAGGGGATGTCGGCGAATTTGGCGAACATGAACTCGACGACGGTGCCGCTATCGAGCTCGGGGCCGTCGAAGTTGAAGAGGGCGAGGTCGCAGGCGAGGAGGGCGCGGATGTCGGCGTCGCGGATGAGCTGGGGGTGGTGGCCGCGGAGCTCGATGTCCTGGGGCAGGCGGCAGAGGTAGCGACCGTGCGAGGCGGCGTGGATGGCCTCGGCGAGGTAGGCGTTGCCGACGAGGTGTTTGGCGCTGAAGAGCTCGCCCGCGAAATAGACGGTGCGGCTCTTGGCGGGGGCTGGGGTGGGACCGGGCATGGCCGCGACAAAAGCGCGAAA
>JBDLWD010000058.1:0-2943 GCA_039804465.1 Verrucomicrobiota bacterium
ACTGCGATAGCCGGGCTTTTAGATAGCTTGGATGCCGGCGCTCATGAACGAGGCCGATCACGTAGAGCGTTTCACCCTCAATTTCATAATACAGAAGATACGGGAACGGACGACAACGACGGCAAGGATACCCGTGCGGCCCCACGTGATCGCCACCTTTCCAAACCAACACGGTTCTCACGACTGCTTTAACCCTGGTTTAAAAATCCGTAGCGAGCAAGGCGGACGCCGCTCGATAATGCTCGCTCGCCCCGGCCAAATCCCGGCGAAAGTCCGAGCTGAAAACCACCTTCATGCAGGCTCGCCAAACACGGCCTCAAACGTAAGTCCGGCGTCTTCGCCGGATTTTAATCGGGCGAGCCTGAGTTGCAGGTCGGCGCGGATTTCCGCATCGGGGCGACCATCCTCTTTTACACTATCCAAGAGCAGACGTGCCAGCGACGCCCTCTCATCGGGCGGCAAACTCAACGCCTCCTCAGCCAGGTAAACACTCGTTGATGTCATGCCAAACGATGCTGGCTCAGCCCGGAGAACGCAAGTCGCTTGCCGCAACCAACCAGGCAGGGTCCCCGAAGTTCAGCAAAAAATCCGCGCCGTTTTGGGGCGCGGATTGGTTTTTGGCCGACCGGGAAGTAAACCAGCGCTCAGACGACGTTTACGTTGCCCTTGTAGCCTTGGATGGGCTTTACGCCGATCTGCTCGGACTTGAGGGCCTTGATGCCCTGGAGGGCGGCGCGGGCACCGGTGAGGGTAGTCATGATGCACACGCTGTGGGCGTAGGCCGCGGCGCGGATCTTGTTCTCATCCTGCCGCGGGATCTGGCCGGCGGGGGTGTTGATGATGAGCTGGATCTGGCCGTTCTTGATCATGTCGACCGGGTTGGGCCGGCCTTCGTCGATCTTGGCGAGGCGGGTGACTGGGACGCTGTTTTCAGCCAGGACCTTCACGGTGCCGCCGGTCGAGTAGATTCTGAAGCCGAGCGCGACGAGCTGGCGGGCGATGTCGACCACGCGGGGCTTGTCGGCGTCTTTCACGGAGAGGAAGACGTTGCCCGATACGGGGAGGCCGGGCTTGGCGGCGGCTTGGGCCTTGGCGAAAGCGACGCCGAGGTCGGCATCGAGGCCCATGACCTCGCCGGTGGAGCGCATCTCGGGCGAGAGCACGATGGTGGCGCCGGGGAAGCGGGCGAAGGGGAACACGGCCTCCTTCACGCACCAGTGCTTCGGCGTCTGCTCGGCGGTGAAGCCGAGGTCGGCGAGCTTGCTGCCGGTCATGACGCGGGCGGCGAGCTTGGCGAGGGGCACGCCGATGGCCTTGGCGACGAAGGGGACGGTGCGCGAGGCGCGGGGGTTGACCTCGAGGACGTAGAGCTGGCCGTCCTTGATGGCGTATTGGACGTTCATGAGGCCGACGACCTTGAGGGCGCGGGCGAGGTCGTGGGTGGCGCGGCGCACCTCGTCGAGCATGGCCTTGGGCAGGGTGTGCGGGGGCATGACCATGGCGGCGTCGCCGGAGTGCACGCCGGCGAACTCGATGTGCTCGAGCATGCCGCCGATCACCGTCGTAGTGCCGTCGCTGATACAGTCGACGTCGAGCTCGATGGCGTCCTCGAGGAACTTGTCGATGAGGACGGGCTTGTCCGGCATGACGTCGAAGGCCTGGCGGACGACGGCCTTGAACTCGTCCTCGCTGTAGACGATGAACATGCCGCGGCCGCCGAGCACGAAGCTGGGGCGGAGGAGGACGGGGAAGCCGAGCTCCTTGGCGGCGGCGAGCGCGTCAGGCTCGTTCATCGCGGTGCGGTGGGCGGGGCTCTTGAGCTTCGTCTCGGCAAGGATGGCTGAGAAGAGCTTACGGTCCTCGGCGGCCTCGATGGACTCGGGGCTGGTGCCGATGACGTTGACGCCGGCCTTCTTGAGGGCGGTGGCGAGGTTGAGCGGGGTCTGGCCGCCGAACTGGACGATGGCGCCCTCGCATTTCTCCTGCTCGTAAATCTCGAGCACGTCCTCGAGGGTGAGGGGCTCGAAGTAGAGGCGGTCGGAGGTGTCGTAGTCGGTGGAGACGGTCTCAGGGTTGCTGTTGACCATCACGGTCTCGTAGCCGGCCTCGCGGAGGGCGAAGGAGGCGTGGACGCAGCAGTAGTCGAACTCGATGCCCTGGCCGATGCGGTTGGGGCCGCCGCCGAGGATCATGATCTTCTTTTTGCCCTTGGCGGGCATGACCTCGTTCTCGTCGCCGTAGGAGGAGTAGTAGTAGGGCGTGAAGGCCTCGAACTCGGCCGCGCAGGTATCGACGAGGCGGTAGGTGGTGCCGACGCCGCGCTCCTTGCGGGCGGAGCGGACGGCGAAGAGATCGCTCTTGAGGAAACCGGCGAGCTGGGCGTCGGAGAAGCCGGCCTGCTTGGCGCGCCTGAGGAGCGGGAGGGGAACGGCCTTTAGGTTGTAGCGCTTCAGCTCGACCTCGATCTGGTAGATCTCGTGTAGCTGGGTGAGGAACCAGGGGTCGATCTTGGAGAGGTCGAAGATCTGCTCGACGGTGTAGCCCGCCATGAAGGCGTAGCGGAGGAAGAACACGCGCTCGTTGTTGGGCGTGGCGAGCTTGGAGCGGATGGTCTTGTCGTCGGGGAGGACGTCGCCGCCGAGCTTGCCGCCGCCGAAGCCGAAGGCGCCGACCTCGAGGGAGCGAAGGGCTTTTTGGAAGGACTCCTTAAAGGTGCGGCCGATGGCCATGGCCTCGCCCACGGATTTCATCGCGGAGGTGAGGGTGGTGTCGGCGCCGACGAACTTCTCGAAGGTGAAGCGAGGAATCTTGGTGACGACGTAATCGATAGTGGGTTCGAAGCTGGCCGGAGTGAGGCGCGTGATGTCGTTGCGCAGCTCATCGAGGGTGTAGCCGACGGCGAGTTTGGCAGCGATCTTGGCGATGGGGAAGCCAGTGGCCTTC
>JBDLWD010000059.1:0-2829 GCA_039804465.1 Verrucomicrobiota bacterium
GCAGTTCTTGCACACGCGCCGCAGCAGGCGCTGGGCGCAGACGCAGACCAGCGAGGCGGAGATGTTGAACGGCTCGACGCCCATCTCGCCGATGCGGGCGATGGTGCTGGGGGCGTCGTTGGTGTGGAGGGTGGAGACGAGAAGGTGGCCGGTGAGGGCGGCCTCGACGGCGATCTGGGCGGTTTCCTCGTCGCGTATCTCGCCCACGAGGATGACGTCGGGGTCCATGCGAAGATAGCAGCGGAGGGCGCGAGCGAAGGTGAGCCCGATCTGCCGGTTCATCTGCATCTGGTTCAGGCCGGGGAGGGTGTATTCGATCGGGTCCTCGGCGGTCTGGATGTTGATGTCGGGCGTGTTGATCTCCGAGAGGGCGGAGTAGAGGGTCATGGATTTTCCGCTGCCGGTGGGGCCGCAGTGGAGGATCATGCCGTAGGGCTGGCGGATGCACTCGCGGTATTTGGCGAGGTTTTCCTCGGAGAAGCCCAGGGCGGGGAGGGGCAGCGTGGTCTTCTGTTTGTCGAGGATACGCATCACGACCTTCTCGCCGTGGTTCATCGGGCCGGTCGCGACGCGCAGATCGATGTCGATGTTCTTTTTGGTGTATTTCTTGAAGACGATGCGGCCGTCCTGGGGCAGGCGACGCTCGGAGATGTCGAGGTTACACATGATCTTCAAACGGGAGATCAGCGCGCCGGTGACCTGCCGGGGCAGGCGGAGTTTTTCCTGGCAGAGGCCGTCGATCCGGTAGCGGACCATCAGGTCTTTTTCCTGGGGCTCGATATGGATGTCGGAGGCGCCGGAAATGTAGGCGTCCTCGATGATGCGGTTGGCCAGCTGGATGACGGGAGCTGACTCCTCGCTATCAAAGTCACCGGCCTTCACGTCGCCTGAGGCGGCGGAGTCGCCATAAGCGCTGCTGATCGCCTCGGTCACGGAGCCGAGGTCGATGTCGGCCTCGGTCGCGCCTTGGCCCGATTTGGATTCCTTGAAAAATTTCTTCAGGAGGGTCTCCAGCAAGGAGGTGGAGGCGACGCTGATGTCCTCGATGAAGAGGTCGGTGGCCTCTTGAAAGGACTCACGCTTGGCGAAGTCCAGCGGGTTGACCATGAGCACGGCCACCTGGCCGCGTTCGAGCCGGCGATAGGGGAAGACGCCTTCGCGGCGGATGATGGCGTCGCCTACGATCTCGAGCAGTTTTTCGTCCACCTCGCCGAGTTGTTCGAGAGAGGTCACGAAGGGATGGTCGGTGAGGCGCGCGACGAATTTGGCGGTATCGTCCGGACCGAGCTGGAACTTCGGGTCCAGCATGCGCTGCATCATGCTGGCGGAGTATTCCGCGACCTCCTGGAGCAGGACGAGGTCCGCGTCGGTGAACTCGCCCCGGGTGCCGGCCGACAGCTCCTTGTTCAGCACCTGGATGGCGCCCAGCACGGTGGTGGTCTTGAGCGGCACCGTGAGCATGGAGCGAACCTCAAAGCCGGTGGTGCTCGACAACGAGTTCATGAACGGGGCCTGCGTCTCGCTGTTGCGGAAAAACACCGGCTCACCGCTGGAGACCACACGGCCGACCACGCCCCGGCCGAGCGGCAGTTTCATCTGGAGAAGTTTGTCGGTTGTCGCCTTGAAGTTTGCCTCGGCGGCCTTGTCCGCTCCCCAGAGGGTGGGGGAATAATAGACCTGTTTGAAGGCGATGTCGTTTCCCTCGACCAGATAGAGCGTCATCGACTGGGCCTGCAGCGCCTCCACGACCTTCGAGGCGGTGAGCTCTATGACGTGCGCCACATCTTCACGGCTCGGCTGCGGCTTCGAGATGACCTTGATGAGGAGGGAGCGGCGGAGGGTGTTGACTAGCGTGGGCATGGCCATGGTGGGGAGACGGGCGGAGGAGACGCGGATTGCGCGCCATCCCGAAACCGGAGGTTGCCGCGGGTCGAGTCTCCGGCAAACATAAAGGCCCGATGTTATTCTTGCGCGGCCAACTGCAAAAGATGTGGGACCTCGTGCGCGGTCGGGCGGGCCGAACCGACACCGCCGGCCTCGGCGTCGCCGGAGAGCGTGCGGCCGAGGCGCATCTGCGCGCGTTGGGGTGGCGCGTGCTGGCGCGCAACTGGCGCAACCCGGCGGATGAACGCGAGGAAATCGACTTGGCGTGCGAGGAACCTGCCGGGCCCGGGGATGCGGCGCCGACCCTGGTGTTTATTGAGGTCAAGGCCCGCGTCGCCGGCGCGCGGGTGGGCGGCTACCAGGCGGTGGACAAGCGCAAGAAGGCCGTGCTGCTGCGCGCCTGCCGCGCCTACCTCTCTCGTCTGCGGCCGGCGCCGCGGCACGTGCGCTTCGACATCGTCGAGGTGGCCCACGGCGCGGACGCCGCCTTTCGGGCCGAGGTTGCGGCGATGCGGCTACCCCAGGGCGTCTTTTCCGAACGCGACGGCCGGTTCGTCTGGCATCACCGAGCCGTGCCGCTTTTTCCCGCCCGGGCAACGCATCGCCACGATTGAGCGCCGAGGACGGACGAGGAGCCGGGATCACGGATTCATCCCGGTTTCATCCTCAATTTCGCAGTCAAAGATTCCGTCGCGTTTCACCCGCTACGGCAAACGCTCCCTCTGCTTTCTCGTCTTACTGCTCTTCGCCGTCCTGGATTTGCTCACTTTCGCCTTTAGAGACGCTCTCCTGGCAAAATTTAGCGGTCTCAAATCACCCTGCGTATTTTTGGACGATGGGGATGCGGCGGCCAACGCCGAAGGCTAGGGGGGTAATCTTCAAACCGGGCGCAGCTTGCTTTCGCTTGTATTCGTTTAGGTCCACCTTGCGGCAGATGTCGCGGAC
>JBDLWD010000060.1:0-2568 GCA_039804465.1 Verrucomicrobiota bacterium
CGGTCATCACGTCCTCGCCGGGCGAGGTGGTGTCGACCACGGCGAGCTCGTTGTAGCGCCAGCTTTCCGAGTAGTTCTTGGTCTGCCCCTCATCGAGGCGCATCTGATACTCCTCCTGGAAAAGACCGGTGAAGAGTTCGCCTAGAAGGAGCAGGATCAGCCCGAAGTGGACGAGCTGGATGCCCGCTTTTTTCCAGGTGAAAACGAAGCGCTTGGCGTGAGCGGCGACCAGATTGATCAGAAGCAGGCCGCCGATAAAGTAACCGCCCGGAAAAATCGGAATCGGGAAGCCGTTGTAGTCCTGCAAAACAATCAAGCTTTTGAACCACTTTTCCTGGACCGCCCAGATGCCGAGGTGGACCTGGTCGATGGTGGCGAGAAACACCAGCAGCGCGGAGAGCGCGAGCAGCGCGACCGTGAGCTGGAGGGAGACGAAAAACTTGACGAATTCGCGGTAAAGTTCGCGCATGGCAAAAGGGGCCGGGCTCGGGCGGTTAAAATCAGGAGGCGGGGCGGATGCTGCGCACGAAGCCGAGGAAACGTTCGCGCTCGCGAGCGACCAGTGCGTCGGGTCCGGTCAGCTTGAAGAACCACGTGGCACCGGCGTAGGGGACTATGGCGCCGAGCACGCGCTGCGCGGAGGCCCCGCCGGGACCGGCTAGCTCGACCACATCCACGTGGAGAGAACCCACATCGAGGTGTTGGAGCGCCGCTCCGAGTTCGGAGTCGCCGATCGGGGGAAGCCCGAGTTGCTGGCGCCAGCGGTTCACATTGGCGAGATTGCCGCCGACATCGCCGGGGAAGGCGGTCACGGCCAACTCGCCGCCGGCCGAGCCCTCCGCGCCCGGGACGAGCAGCGTGGCCTTGCGCATCGGGCGCTCGGGCCCGGCCTGCCAGCCCTCGGGTGCGGTCCAGGCGAGAGCGGGTCCGGTGGCGGTGTCGACCGCCGTGTTTCGCATGGCTGCGTCCGCAGTGGCCGCCGGGCCGGGCGCGCTGGATGCCGGAGTTTTCGCGGTCGCGGCGGCGGGCTCCTTTTTCACGGCATAGGTGCGGATCTCGTCGCGACGGCAGCCTGCAAGCGCGATCAGGCAAAACAAGCAGGCGAGGACGGATTTCGAAGTGCGGCGCATGGGTGGCAAAAGGCGTCGACTTGATAGGGGGGCACGTGGAGCGCAACCCATTCCGGCCGCTTATCAGCGCTGGCTTCGCACAGAATAAGCGCGCAGCGCTTGTGCCTAGGGGGTTGGGCAATCAGCCTGCGGACATGATTCTGCACACGATGGGTGACACCGCCTACCTGGTGGACTTTCCCGGCGAGCCCGACGCGGGCTTGCTGGCCAAGGTGCGCGCCTTCGCCGCCGGGTTGGCCGCCGATAGGATCGAAGGGGTAACCGACATCGTGCCCGCTTATGGTTCCGTGGGTGTCGTCTATGAACCCGAGCGGGTGCGCGCGGCCCGTGGCGAGCTGCCGTGGCGGGTGGTCGGAGAATGGCTGGAGCGCCATATCGAAGGCAAAGTCCGCGCCGCCACGAAAAAAGCGCGCGCTCCCCGCACGGTGGAGATTCCGGTCGTCTACGGAGGGGAACACGGGCCCGACCTCGAGGGCGTGGCGAAAACGGCCCGCTTGTCTGTCGCGGAGGTGATCAAGCGCCACTCCGCTGCGGTTTATCATGTGGCGGCGATCGGGTTTAGCCCCGGTTTCCCTTATCTGGTCGGGCTACCGTCCGAGCTGGCCGCTCCTCGGCGTGCCACGCCCCGCGTGCGCGTTCCGGCTGGTTCGGTTGGCATCGGCGGCGCGCACACCGGCGTGTATCCTCGTGAGACCCCGGGTGGCTGGCAATTGATCGGCCGCACCGGACTGGACCTGTTTCGCCCCGAGCGTGCAGAACGGCCCTGCCTGCTTGAGGTGGGCGACCGCGTTCGTTTCAGACCGGTGGAAAAATTATCCGTGTTTCCAGCCCCGGCAGAGGAGCGGGCTGCGGGCCGGAAAAACGCGGCGGAATCTTCGGTTGAGGTGGAGGTTCTCAAGCCGGGCACGCTTTGCACGGTGCAGGATTTGGGTCGCAGGGGCTTTGCGTCGCTGGGCTTGGGACCGGGCGGAGCGCTGGATCCGTGGGCGGCCGCCGTGGCCAATCTCGCGGTCGGCAACGATCCGCATGCGCCTTTGCTGGAATGCACCTACGTCGGCCCGGTGCTGCGATTTTCCTCCCCGACGGTGGTGGCCGCCACTGGCGCGGAGAGCAACGGTCTGCCCTCCGGCCGCCCCGTGGTCTTTCAAGCGGGGGAGGTGCTGGATTGCTCGTCCTTGTCGCGCGGCGCGCGGCTGTATCTCGCTTTCGCGGGCGGTGTGCGTGTGGCTCCCGTTTTGGGCGGCGCAGGCACGGTTGTTTCATCCCGGTTCGGCGGCCACGAGGGCAGGGTGCTCCTCGCGGGCGACCGCCTCGTCATCGGGCCGCGCGGCGAGATCGCCACTGGAGCGGGTTGGCGGCTGGCCTCGCCCGTGCCCTCGCCGGCGCGAAAAGAAACCGTCGTGGTGCGGCTCGTGCCGGGCGTGGATTGGGACAGGAT
>JBDLWD010000061.1:0-4719 GCA_039804465.1 Verrucomicrobiota bacterium
GGTGGTGGCCGACACCGCGTTCCGAAAGGAGGCCGCGCGTGGCTGAGCCGAGTCCAACCTCCGTCGCGTCGCCTGCGGAACCGCAGGGGCGTCCCTCGTTGGCCGCGCGACTTTCGCCGAACGGCGAATGGGTGCTGCTCTTGATCCTGCTCGCCGAGGTCTGTGTCTTCGCGTTCGCGCATCCGAGGTTTCTCACGCTAGACAACGCCTTCGAGATCGCGCGCCTCGCCGCCGAGGTCGGGATACTGGCCTTCGGGCTGGCCTTCGTGATCAAGACTGGCGGCGTCGATTTGTCCGTGGGCTCAATGATGGGCCTCGTAGCCGTCGCTTTCGGCGGGGCCTGGGCGCTGGGCGTGCCGGTATGGGCGGCGGCGGTCCTGGCCCTCGCGCTGGGTGCGGCGGGAGGAGCTTTGCACGGCGTGCTGGTGACGCGTCTGCGGGTGCCTCCGCTCATCGTTACGCTAGGCACTTTCTCACTCTACCGCGGCCTTGCCGAGGCACTCACCGGCGGCGCGCGAAGCTACACCGGGTTCCCCGCATCCTTCCTTGGTCTAGGCCAGGGTTACCTCGGCGGCTGGTTGCCGGTGCAACTCCTGGTGGTCTCCGCCCTGTTCGCCGCGCTTTGGGTGCTATTGCATCGCACCGTTTTCGGCCGCGAGCTCGGCGTGATCGGCCACAACGCCGAGGGGGCGCGCTTCGCCGGCGTTCGCGTGGCTTCGGTCACCCTGCGCGCCTATGTTCTCTGCGGCGTTTGCGCGGCGCTGGCGGGCCTGGTGTATGTCTCCCGCATTGGCCAAGCCAAGGCCGACGCGGGCCTGGGCTACGAGCTCACCGCCATCGCGGCGGTCGTCCTTGGCGGCGTATCCATCAACGGTGGACGCGGCACGCTGCACGGCGTCGGCCTCGGGTTGCTTTGTCTCATCGTGCTCCAAAACGGACTGCGCCTCGCCGGCCAGCCGAGCGAGATCGCCGGGCTGTTCACCGGCGTCGTGCTGATCTTCGCCATCGCCGCCTCGCGTTTCCTTTTCCGTCCCCGGTCCGGCCCGACCGCCCCCAGCGACACGCTCTCAAACCCCGACGAAATCGACATGAAGAACAGCCAACTCGCCCTGCTTGTCGCCGCCATTCTCGGCGGCGCCGCGCTCATCGCCTTGAGCAATCTTTCCCTCTCTCGCTCCGTGCGCGAGGCGATCGCGGCGGCCCCGGCCGTCTCCGCCTCCTCCCCGCATGCCGCCTCGCCGGTGCCGGCGACTCGGCCCGTGATCGCGCTTACCCCCAAGGCCAAGGCGGACCCTTATTTCGTCTCGTGCAAACAGGGTGCCGACGAAGCCGCCGCCGAGCTGGGAGTCGAGTTGCTATGGGACGCTCCCACCGATCCCGATCCCGCCAAACAGACCGAGGTGGTCGAGGCCTGGATCACGCGCGGCGTGGACGCGATCGCCGCCAGCTGCGCGAGCCCCGAGGCGCTTTCCTCCGTGCTGCGCAAGGCCCAGGCCCGCGGTATCGACGTAGTTTCGTGGGACGCCGACGCGAAGTCTGATGCCCGCGCGTTTTTCGTGAACCAGGCCACGGCCGAAGGCATCGGCACGACCCTCGCGGACGAGGGTGCGCGCCTCGCCGGCGGCTCCGGCCGCTATGCCATCATCACGGCCTCGCTGACCGACTCGAACCAGAACGATTGGATCAAGTTCATCAAGGCGCGCATGGCCGATAAGCATCCCGGCATGAGCCTCGCGGCCATACACCCCTCGGAGGGACAGCGCGACCGCGCCATGACCGAGGCCCGTAACATCGTGCGCGCTTATCCCGACGTGAAGGTGATTATCGCCGTGGCCGCGCCCGCCGTGCCCGGCGCCGCCGAGGCGCTCAAGCAGGAGAACCGTCGCGATGTGAAGCTCACCGGCCTCTCCGTGCCCAGCCTGTGCAAGGCCTATGTCCACGAAGATTGGATACAGAGCATCGTGCTGTGGAACACCAAGGATCTCGGCTACCTGACCGTGCGCGTCGCCCATGCCGCCCAGTCGGGCGCTCTGCGCGCCGGCGCCACGGAGTTCTCCGCCGGTCGCCTAGGCACGCTCAAGGTGGAGGGCGATCAGGTGGTTTTGGGAAAGCCCTTCATTTTCAACGCGGGCAACATCGACGAGTTTAACTTTTGACGTGGTAGGAGGCGCGGCTGGCTACATGCGCTTCGTCGCATTGTCCTGAATCAGTCCGATGCGTAAAAACGAAGAAGTCGCGACCTTCCGAGGTCGTGCGCCCGCCGCGTTTCCCAGAGGCAAGGCGGCGAACATGCATCGCATGCCACGCTGCAAGCCGCGCCTTTCCGTGTTTCTTCCGCTTTCCAATAGCACGTTAGGTTTATCACTATAAACCTAAATAGTGGTTAATACGCAGATCGATTCCAGCGACTCTGTTGACACGTGGATTGGCGCCGGTAGGGATCGACTTTACCCCTAATGCCGGATTCCCCCCAAGACGCACTGATCATTCAGTTCAGCCTTCAGCTACCTAACCCTAAAGCGGAACGTGCCTTGCGGAGGCTTATCGATCGCTGGAAGCCCTCTCGTTTTGGGCAGGTCACCTCGGAGAGGCGTCAAGACTGGACGATTTCTTTCTCGAAGCTGATTGTCGCCGAAGCCTCCGCGCAAGCAGACGCTCTGTTTGACGAAGTCGGGATCGGGCGGCTGGAGGTAAAATCGGGAAAGAGTCGCTTCGTTCAAGAGGCGGTGGATGCTCCCGGATCTTTCGCGGCCAAGCTGCGCAGGCGCTGAACCCGTGCGGGTCCGCGCCACCTTGAACTACAAAAAAGCCCGCCGGATCGAGCGGCGGGCGAAGTCACGGGTCGAAGGTTTTTCAGGCGAGGCCCTTGGCTTTTAGCAGGGCGGCGAGCTGGGCTTGGTCGGCCTCGCCCTGAACGGTGTTGAGGAGACCAAGGACCTTGAGGCGATCTTCCGGGCCGCAGCTGGAGATTTCGACCATCCAGTCCTCGGACTTCGGGGCCGAGACGATGACCTCGTCGGACCAAGCGATGACCTCAGCGGCGTCAATGACGCCGGAGGTGATGCCCTTGATGTAATACTCTGCCTGGGTGCGGTAGTTCATGGAAAGCGACCACTCTTGGCCCCGGCAGCGCGGTGCCAAGGTGGAAACAAAAATCTTAGCTCTCCTATGGTGCCAAATCAGCGCGGAGCCTTACGAAGCGCCGCGTAAGTGGGCCAGGGACCGTAACCGTAATGGTATCCGGCTCGGTTCCGTTTTCTTGGATCTGAACACCAGACGAGGGTGTGCCGGGGCTAACTGAGTAGCGGAGAGGCCAAGACAGCAGGTCTTCACCAGCCTCGACCGACAGAGCCAAGTCGGCGATTTTGGAAGCCTCAGAGCGGCGGAATGTAAAGGTCAGGTTGCCGTTGATGATGTTTACTGAGGGAACAGCGGTAGAGTTAGGTAGGGATGGATCGCTACCGAGCACAAACTCCAAGAGGTTGCTTGTTCCGTCGCCGTCCGGATCGGCTTCGGGTGGGGAGGAAACGAGATTCGGCCACTGGCTGATCCAGTAGGTGAATGAAGTCTGGCCATCCATGACTCCGGCGGCGCTGACCGCCACCGTGGTTTGCCACGTGCGCACCATGCCGAGGTCATCCGTGGCCCGAATACGCACCCAGAGAACCCGCTCGGGCACGCTGAGCGTGGAGGTCAGGCGAAGTTCGTTGCCAGTGATCGCGAATCGACCGTTGTGCTCCCCACCGGTGCCTAGCTCCAAAGTGAACTGATAGGTCCGTCCGGGAATGGCGGGCGACAAGCTCAGGGCACCGACCAGAGTCCCGGACGCAGACTCGTTCGCGATGCGTAAGCGTTCCGGCTTCAAAGTCAGGGGTGGCACTTTGAACTGTAGATCCGCCGGTGCACTCAGTCGGGAAGCTATGCCGCCATCCCGAATCAAATCCTTGGAGAGAGGCGATAACCCCATCCTATATTCGCTTGCCATGGGTATACCATCGCCATCCGGATCCGATCCGGGGCCCATTATGCCAAGATTATCAGCTATGCGGAGTTCCGCATGGTCTGGAATGCCATCGGAATCTGTATCATCTCCAAATGGCACGAAGTGGGCCACAAGTTCCGTATCTTCCGTCAGATTAAAAACGAGACGGTTGCGGCTGTAACCAAGGCCGTCAGCCACCCGCACGCCGTTGCGAGACCAGTGGGTGAATTGGTAGCCGCTGTAGATGCCGGAAAAATCGTAATGGTTTGAAGCAAACTCGGAGTTAACCGCCAATCGACGCTCCTCCTCGGCTACAATGCCTCGTGGAGAGCTGCGGATTGTAATAATCTTACGGCTGCCATTCTCATACTGAAGAGGCGCTGAAAGTCTCGCCGCTATGCCGCCATCCTTCAATATGTCGGGGTTGGCCGAGGCGAGGCCTCGCGAGCGTTCGTATTCGATGGTCAGGCCATCTCCATCGGGGTCGCTCTGGCCGGATGGATTCAAACTCCCGAATGAGTTCCATTCCCACCAATCCGGCATCCCGTCGGCATCGGTGTCCTGGTCTGGCAGAAAAAAATGCGCCACCAACTCCGAGGCTCCATTGACGGTCAACTTCACCTGCCGCCTTGCGATCCCATCTGGGCTCGCGATTCTCTGGCCATTCAGCGTCCAGTAACCGAACGCATATCCTGATGCCAACGCGGTATCGATCTGGGGTGAAACTCGCTCGGTCC
>JBDLWD010000062.1:0-3378 GCA_039804465.1 Verrucomicrobiota bacterium
AAGGCTCGTCCAGCACCAGCAACTCCGGACGATATGCCAGGGCCGCCAGCAGCATTACCTTCATCCGCATACCGCGCGAAAGGTGCTTCAGGCGTCGCCCCTCCGGCAGCGCGAAACGCGCCAAAAGCGCAGCCTCCAGTTCGTCGTCCCACGCGGGATAGAGATCCCGGCAATAGTTCAAAAACGTCCGCACCGTCATCCACTCGGGCAACTCCTGCCCCTCCGACACGTAGCCGATCCGCGCCCGGGTGGCCGCGTCCAACCGCGAAACATCGCGCCCCAGCACCCGCGCTTCGCCCGCCGTCGGATGCAGCAGCCCCATCAGCATCTTGATCGTCGTCGTCTTGCCCGCCCCGTTGGGCCCGAGCAGCGCGCACACCGATCCCGCCGGCACGGCCAGATCCAGCCGCCGCACCGCGTCCTTGAACCCAAAACTGCGCCGCAGCCCCTTCGTTTCGATGACGTTCATTTGATCTTCCCTTGGGAAAGTTTTCGCCAGTGCGCGGCCAACGCGGCCTGCACCTCGTCCAACGACAGGCCGAGTTGCTTCGCCTCCACCACCAGCTCCTCCAACTCCGCGCCGAGCAACTCCGCCTTCTCCTTGCGCCCGCCGTCCGTCGGCGCCGCCACCACGCTCCCCACCGCCGGCGTCGTGATCAACACTCCCTCGGCCACAAGGGTCGCCACCACTTTGTGCGCCGTGTTCGGATTTATCCTCAGCTCCTGGCTAAGTTGACGCACCGAGGGAAACCTCGCCCCCGCCGACAACTGCCCCGACACCACCGCCTTCTTCACCGCCAGCAGGATCTGCTCCGTGACGGGCAGACCCGGCTTTAGATCGATGGAAAACGGAAGCACACTGTTCTATTCGCAATAGGACAGATGTGACGGCAAGCGCAAACAGCTCGCGCCGCCCACCGCGTTTGCTCGCTACTCGGCCTTGCCATCGGAACGCCGCCCGCCGTCATGGGCACGCGCCAAACACTCGCATACTCGTCCCTTTTCCCATCGTGTCCGCACCCGCCCAAGCCACCACCCGCATCGCCCAAGCCGAAATCGGCCGCGCACTCGAAAAGCTCGCCGCCGAGATCGCCGCTCGCCACCCCGCCGATCCGGCTCGCCGCCTCGTCGTCCTCGGCATCGCCAACGGCGGCGTCCACGTCGTGACCCGCCTCCAGCTACTGCTGCGTAAACACTACCCGGAGAACGCCCGTCCGCGCACCGGCATCATCGACATCTCATTCCATCGCGACGACATCGGCCGCCATCCGATCCCGAAGGAGTTTACCCCGACAGTCATCCCCATCGACGTCACCGGCGCCGACGTCGTCCTGGTCGACGATGTCCTCCAATCCGGCCGCACCGTGAAGGCCGCGCTCGATGAACTCTTCGACCACGGCCGCCCCGCCAGGGTCGAGCTCGCCGTTCTCGTCGACCGCGGCGGCCGCACCCTACCCTTCGCCGCCGACTACACCGGCCTCGTCGTCACCGCCTCTCCTGAGGAAAAGGTGACCGTCGTCCTCCACGCCGCCGACCCGCGCCACGACGCCATCACCGTGGCCAAAAAGTAACCGCCCCCAGCTCCTTTTCTCCATGTCCTGGAACCGTCGCCACCTCCTCACGCTCGAGGAACTCTCCCTCGCCGAGATCGAGCAGATCCACACTGTCGCCACCGCCTTCAAAAAGGTCCTCGGCCGCTCGGTGAAAAAAATCCCCGCCCTGCGCGGCAAGACCATCGTCAACCTCTTCCTCGAACCCAGCACGCGCACGCGCATGGCCTTCGACATGGCGGCCAAGCGCCTCAGCGCCGACGTCATCTCCTTCGACGCCGCCAGCTCCTCCACCACCAAGGGCGAGACCCTCCGCGACACCGCGGAAAACATCGCCGCGCTCGGCGCCGACATGATCGTTATCCGCCACAACTGCGCCGGTTCGCCGCTCTACCTCTCCAAGATCCTGGGCATCCCCGTCATCAACGCCGGCGATGGCTCCCACGAGCATCCCACCCAAGGCCTGCTCGACACCTTCACGATGCGCGAACGCATCGGCGCCTTGAAGGGCCGCCGTGTCACCATCCTGGGCGACATTCTCTTCAGCCGCGTAGCCCGCTCCAACATCCACGCCTTGGTCAAGTTCGGCGCCAAGGTAACCCTCTGCGGCCCGTCGACGCTCGTTCCCCACAGCCTCGAAAGCCTCGGTGTGACCGTCTCCCACGATTTGCGCTCCGCCCTCGCCGAGTCCGAGGTCGTCATGCTTTTGCGGATACAACACGAACGGCAGACCGCGACCATGTTCCCCAGCCTCGGCGAATACACTTCCATGTTCGGCCTCAACCAGGCCCGCGCCAGCTGGCTGCACCCGAAGGCCATCATCATGCATCCCGGCCCGATCAACCGCGGCGTGGAGATCGACAGCTCACTCGCCGACGGCGATCGCAGCGTCATCCTCGACCAGGTGACCAACGGCATCGCCGTCCGCATGGCCTGTCTCTACTTGTGCGCCGGCGGCACCCCCGAGTCCGTCACCCCCGTCGACTGAGCCGCCCCACCCCGCCAATCTCGAACGCCTGCTCCCATGCCTCTCGTCCACATCACCAACGCCCGCGTCATCGATCCCGCCTCCAAGCGTGACGCCACTGGCGAACTCTTCCTGCGCGACGGCGTCTTCGTCGCCCGCCCCTCCGCCGCCGATCTGAAGAAAGCGAAGAAGATCGACGCCGCCGGCCTCGTCGCCGCCCCCGGCCTCGTCGACATTCACGTCCACCTCCGCGAACCCGGCCAGACCCACAAGGAAACCATCGAGACCGGCACGCGGGCCGCCGCGGCCGGCGGTTTCACCTCCGTGGTCTGCATGCCCAACACCGCGCCCGTCGCGGACAACGCCGGCACCATCCAGCTCATCAAAGACTCCGCCGCCCGCTCCGCCTGCGTCCACGTCTACCCCACCGGCTGCATCACCGTCGGCATGAAGGGCCAGAACCTCGCGCCCATCGGCTCGCTCAATCGCGCCGGCGTCATCGCCATCACCGACGACGGCGACTGCGTGCAAAGCAACGAGATGATGCGCCGCGCCGTCGAGTACGCAAAGATGTTCGACCTCTGCGTCATGGACCACTGCCAGGACCACTCCATGACCCAAGGCGCCGTGATGAACGAAGGCGTCATGTCCACCCGCCTCGGCCTGCGCGGCTGGCCCAACGCCGCCGAAGACCTCATCGTCGCCCGCAACGTCATTCTTTCCGAATACACCGGCGCGCACATCCACCTGCAGCACATCTCGTCGCGCTTCTCGGTCGACATCATCCGCCGTGCCAAGCTCCGCGGCGTCAAGGTCACCGCCGAAGCCACGCCGCACCACCTCGCCCTCACCGACGACGCC
>JBDLWD010000063.1:0-3113 GCA_039804465.1 Verrucomicrobiota bacterium
GACTCCGCGCTCCCCACCGACGAGCGCCTCGCGCGACACAAATCCTCGGCCACCGACCCCGCCCTCGCCGCCCTTCTCTTCAACTACGGTCGCTACCTCCTTATCGGCAGCTCACGCCCCGGCGGCCAGCCCGCCAACCTGCAGGGCCTGTGGAACGCCTACGAAAAGCCCGCCTGGTTCTCCGCCTACACCACCAACATCAACCTCCAGATGAACTACTGGCTGGCCGAGCCCACCGCGCTCGCCGAATGCCACCAGCCTCTCTTCGACTGGATCGACGTCCTCGCCGAGGTGCAAAAAAACACCGCGGACCCGCGCCTCAAGGTTCCCGTAGGCTGGGTCGCCTATAGCACCAACAACCAATACGGCGGCAACACCGGCTGGGCCATCCACATGCCCGGCAGCGCCTGGCTGGTCCGGCATTTCTGGGAACACTACGCCTTCAACGGCGACCGCGGCTTCCTCGAAAAGCGCGCCTTCCCCCATCTCCGCGATCTTTCCGAGCTCTGGCTCGGACGCCTCGTGTCCGGCCCCGGCGGAAAACTCATCACCCCCGACGGCTGGTCTCCCGAACACGGCCCGGTCAAAAAACCCGACGGCCGCATCGTTCTGCAAGAGGGCGACCGCGCTCCGCAACCCGGCGCCAGCTACGATCAACAGATCGTCCACGACCTCTTCACCAACACTCTCGAGGCTTCCGCCGTCCTTGGCGCGCCCGCCGCATTCCGCGAACGCGTCGCCTCCGCTCGCTCCGATCTGCTCGGACCCCGCGTCGGCCGCTGGGGCCAGATCATGGAGTGGATGGAGGACGTGGATGATCCGAAGAACCAACACCGCCACGTCTCCCACCTTTTCGCCCTCCACCCCGGTCGCCAGATCAGCCCCGACTCCACGCCCGAGCTGTCCGCCGCCGCAAAGGTCAGCCTCTTCGCCCGCGGCAACGGCGGCACGGGCTGGTCACGCGCGTGGAAAATCAACTTCTGGGCCCGCCTCCACGACGGCGACCAGGCCGAGCGCGTGCTCGGCGGCCTCCTCAATCCCGTGCCGGCTTCCGGCGCACGCGGCGGCGGCTCCTACCCTAATCTCTTCGGCGCCCACCCGCCGTTCCAGATGGATTCCAACTTCGGCGCCACCGCCGGCATCACCGAGATGCTCCTCCAAAGCCACGACCGCGCCGCCGGCGGCGGCTACGTCATCCATTTGCTGCCGGCCTTGCCAAAGGCATGGCCGACCGGCTTGGCCAAAGGCCTCCGCGCCCGCGGTGGTTTCATCGTCGATCAGGAATGGCGCGACGGCCGCCTTGTCTGGGCAAAAATCACCTCACTGCTGGGTAACGACGCCGCCCTGCGCTACGGACGCGAGACGCGTCCGCTGCACCTCGAAAAAGGCGACTTTTTCACCTTCGCCCGCTGAACCTTAGTCGCACGATTTTTTAGACTCCCGCCATGATTTATCTCTTTTTCAAAATGAGTGTCGGCGCTCTCGCTCTTCTCTGTCTGCCCTCCGTTTTCGCCGCGCACGCCGCGCCGACTTTCACCCCGCTCCCCGGCCTCGAATATCGCCCCGAGGGCGACGCCATCGTGATCGAAAACGGCGCGCGCTGGTTCAACCGCCCGCTCTACCTGCACGAGCGTTTCAACATCCTCAACGTCGGCGAACAGCCCGGCGTCGACGGGCCCATGGGGCGCCTCTACGCCGCCTACGCCCGGGGCGACACCCGCCTCGCATTGCACGATTTTCAGCAACGCGTCGCCCTCTACCGCGCCGGCCGCATGGAGTGGGAACTGCGCGACGCCCGCCTGCCCGACCTCGTCGTGCGCTTGCTTATCACCACCCTCGCGCGCGGCGACGGCACCACCGCCCGCCTCGTCGCCGAGGGCGCGAAACCTGGCGACCTCGCCGCCTGGGTCATGGTCCCGCCCGAGGCGGAAAAGAATTCCGTTTACGCACTCAAGATCGAGCCCGCCGGCCTCATCCTGGATCGCGTCCCCGCCACGCCGCTCGCCCAGATCCGCGCGCGTTTCTCCGCGCCCGTGCTGCGTTGGGAAAAAGGCTCCTGGCGCAACCATGGCCTCTTCGCCTCCGCGCCCGCCCCGGTCGCAGCCTCCGCCGAGCTGGCCAACACGTCCCTCTTCGCCTGGTTTCCCGTCGCCGACACCACGCCCGCCTACGTCGCCATGATCTGCGACGACAAGGATCCGCGCAGCTGGGCTACCCTCGTCCGCCGCGAGGCCCCGCTCGATCCCTCCGTCATCGCCGATCCCGCCCGGGCCTTCGCCGCCGGCCTCGCCCGCGTCACCGGCCACGGCGAACAGGTCGTCGCCGACACGCCCGATCCCTACTTCAACGCCGCCGTGAGCGCCTCCGTCGCCGCCGCCGTGGGCCTCTTCGTCGATCCGACCTTCGTCCACGGCGGCAGCCGCTGGCGCTTGCAGATGCCCGGCTGGCGCACCATGGGCGCCGCCTACAACTACGGCTTCCACGATCAGGTGAAACGGAGCCTCGCCTATTGGGGCTCCCTCCAGGTCAAGACCCCCAAGGGCAAGGACCACGGCGTCTACTCGGCCAATCTCGCCCAGCAGGCCGGCGACTCCCGCTTCTTCGGCAAGGGCTTCGTGGACTACAAACAGCCGCCCCACTACGAATTCCAGACTCTCATGTTCGACGAGGCCGTCCGCGCCTGGCGCGCCACCGGCGACGCCGAGCTCGAAAAACTCCTGCTTCCCATGCTCGAGCTCCACCTCGAGCGCGGCCGCGAGTGCTTCGACCCCGACGGCGACGGACTCTACGAGAGCTACAACAACACCTGGCCCAACGACTCCGTCTGGTTCTCCGGCGGCGGCACGTCGGAACAAAGTGGATACATGCACTACGGCCACCGCGCCGCCGCCGACATGCGCCGCCGTCTGGGCGACACCGCCGGCGCCGCCGCCCACGACGCCGCCGCCGACCACATCCGCGCCGCCCTGGACAAAATCCTCTGGCTGCCGCGCGCCGGCTACTACGCATCCTACATCGAGCAAACCGGCCACCGCCGCGTCCACACCGACCCGTGGATCTACAGCCAGCACGTGCCCATCGAGTCCGGCATGAGCTCCCCGCTCCAAGCCTGG
>JBDLWD010000064.1:0-4740 GCA_039804465.1 Verrucomicrobiota bacterium
CGCCATGGCGCGAAAGCTTTTCCTGTGTTCCATCGCCTGGCTGCCGCTCCAACTCGGAGCGCTTGTCATCGACCGCGTCTGGTTCGTCGCCCCCTGATCCTCATCCCGCCTCCGCACAATGGATATCAACGCCATCCCCGCCATTAACGCCGGCCTGAACGGCCTCGCCACCGCTCTCATGACGGCAGGCTTCATCTTCATCAAGACAGGCCGGAAAAACGCCCATCGCGCCTGCATGCTCCTGGCTGGTGGAGTCTCCGCCGTCTTTCTTGTCGGTTACCTTACCCACAAGGCGCTGAAGGGAGCAACCGCCGGCGCGGGCGAGGCCATACACACCCAGTTCGGCGGGGAAAGCGCGATCCGCGTCGTCTATTACGTGATGCTCATCACCCACGTCATACTGGCCATAAGCATCGCCTATCTGGTGCCCCGCACCTTTGCCCTCGCCTTCCAGGGAAACTTTGAGCGCCACAAGAAATGGGCCCGCGTGGTGTTCCCCATCTGGTATTACGTCAGCGTCACCGGCGTGCTCGTATACTTCTTCCTTTACCAGTGGTGGCCGTCGAAGTGATCCCGCCGACCGCGCTCACCTAGGCGGGAGCGCAGCCGACCGGATATCGGCTTCGAAACGACCTACGACCGAATCCCACGTCAGCCCAAGCGCCGTCCCGCGGGCCGCCGCGCGAACGGCCGGCCAGTTGCCACGCTCCGCCAGCGCCCGCGAGGCCGCGGCATGAAAAGCCGCCGCGTCGCCAAGGCGCGCCGAAAATCCATTGCGGCCGTCGCGAACGTGTTCACGGGTCGCCGCGTAATCGTAGGCCACCGCCACCAGACCGCTCGCCAGCGCCTCGGTGACCACGTTTCCGAAGGTCTCCGTCACGCTGGGAAAAAGAAACAGATCGCCCGAGGCGTAGTGCGCCGCCAGCTCCGCCCCGCGACGCATGCCCGCGTAGTGGAATTCCGGATGCGCACGCATCAGCGGCTCCTTCGCCGGACCGTCGCCGACCAGCACGAACCGTAGCCTGGGCTCTAGCTCCCGCAGCCTCAGAAAGGCCTCCACCGCCAGTCCGAGGTTTTTCTCCGCCGCCACCCGGCCCACATAAAGCACCACCGGGTCGTCCGGGCCCGCGCCCCAGCTCGCGCGCAGAGCCTGATCGCGACGGGCCGGATCAAAGAGCCCCGTGTCCACCCCGCGTGCCATCACGGCCAGACCGCGGAAACGGGCCTCGGCCAGCTCCGCCACCATCTGCCGCGTTGGCGCGAGCGTCAGTCGCGTGCGGTTGTGAAACCAGCGCAGGTAGGCGAGCGTCGAGTCGCGCAGCGCCGCCACTCCGTAATGGCCGCCGTAGGCGTGAAAATTGGTATGAAAGCTGGACGTCACCGGCACACCGAGACGTCCGGCCGCGGTCAGCGCAGCCAGGCCCAACGGCCCCTCCGTCGCCACGTGCACCACGTCGGGACGGCGCTCGCGCCAGTGTTCCTCCAGACTCCAGACCACGGGCAGACCAATGCGCAGCGAGCTGTAAAAAGGGATCGCCACGCCGGGCACCAGAAAATCGCCCGCTCCCCCTGCCCCGGACTCCTGGCGCTGGCGCGGACGCACCACCTCCACCGTGTTCCCCCGCACACGCAAGCCGCCGACGATCCGGCTCAGGGTCATGGCCACGCCGTTGACCTCGGGCGGATACGTTTCGGTGACGAGCGCCAGATGCATGAGGCGGGATACGTCGGTCCGGCTATTCGATGCCGAGCTGTTTGCGCCCGGCGGACGAGATCATCTGGGGAGTCCACTGCGGGTCCCAGACGATGTGCACCTTCGCCTCGATGACTCCGGACAGGCTGGCCACGCGTTGGCGTGCATCCTCGGCGATCACCGGCCCCATGCCGCAGCCGGGAGCAGTGAGGGTCATCTTCACCTCCACTTTTCTGGCGCCAGGCCCCGCATCCTCGATGTCGAGATCGTAGATCAGACCGAGGTCGACGATGTTGACCGGTATCTCGGGGTCGAAGCAGCCCTTGAGCGCATCCCACACCGCCTGCTCGGAAAACTCACCCGCTGGCGACGCGCCGGTGCCGGCCTCGCGGTCGAGCTTGTCCAGGTCCAGCCCGGCGATGGCCGCAGCGTGCTCGCGCGCGATGCGAAACAACCCGTGGTCCGTGCGCACCGTCACGTTGCCGCCCAAAGTCTGGACAATGTGCACGCCTTCGCCGGCCTGCAGCGTGGCGGGCGTGCCGGCAGGAATCACCGTTGCGGGAACGTCCTCAAGAAGTCGGGTGGTGCTCATGGAGCCAAGGCAGCTTATCGCACGCGCAGGTCAAGCGGCAGGCGCGCGTAGACGCCTCGCGGATCGTTGAAACGCCCGAGTTGGCGAGCCTGCGCCTCCGCCATGTTGACCGCGGCCCCCAATGGACCGCGCACGCCGCGCGCGAGCCTGGTCTCCGGGCTGCCGCCCTCGTTGAAAAATTCCGCCAGCGCCTCGGCCAGAGGACGGGTGCCAGGGTATTCGTAGATCTCAGGCTCGCCCTCCAACTTGGCCAGACTGGCGGCTTGCTGTATGGCAGCGCCGAGACCGCCGATCGAGTCCACCAGCTTCAGTTCCGCGGCCTGTCGGCCAGACCAGACCCGCCCTTGGGCGATGCGGTGCACCTCCGCCGGATCAAGCCCCCGCCCCTCGGCTACGCGACGGATAAACTCCTCGTAGGTTCGGTCCACCAAGCGTTGGAAAACCGCGAGCTCGGGCTCCGTCTTCGGCCTGGCCGCCGTCAAGAGTCCGGCCTTTTCACCTGTCTGCACCCGGTCCCAGGTCAGGCCGATGCTCTCGCCCAGCTTTTTTAAATCAAACTGGACGCCAAAGACGCCGATCGAGCCGGTGATGGTGTTCGGCTCGGCGAACACATGCTCGCCAAAGGCAGCAATCCAGTAGCCGCCTGATGCGGCATAGCTGCCCATGGAGACCACCACGGGCTTGGATTCGCGCAAAAGACGCAGCTCGCGGAGCATTTCCTCCGCCGCCGAGGCGGAACCGCCCGGGCTGTTCACCCGCAACACCACCGCGGCCACGGTGTCGTCCTCGCGCAGGGCTCGCAGCTCGCGGGCATAAGCCGCTCCGCCGACTTCACCCTCGTAGCCCTCGCCGTCGACGATTTCGCCCTCGGCGTAGACGACCGCCACGCGGGCGTCGCCCCGGCCGGAGACCTCGGGCACATGCTTGAGATAGTCTGCGAAAGCGATTTGCAGAAAAGCCTCGCCCCGCTCGGCGCCGGTTTCCACGCGCAACTGATCGATGATCTCATCGCGATAGCCGATGGCCGTGACCAGCTTGGCCTCCTTCGCGGCCTCGGGCGGAATCAACCCTTCTCGGTCAACGAGCTCCTGGAGGGCGACCGAATCGATCGCTCGAGCCTCGGCGATACCGTCGCGCAACTCCTGCCAAAGGTCCGAAAGCAGGGAGGTGAGCTGCTCCCGGTTCTCCGGGCTGAGGTCGCGGCGGATAAACGGCTCGACCGCGCCTTTGTATTTGCCAGAACGCGTCACCTGCACCCCCACGCCCCACTTTTCAAAGGCGCCGCCGTAGAACATCGGCTCGCTCGCCAGGCCGGGCAACACGACCAGACCGAAGGGATTGAGCGTGATCTCGTCCGCCACCGAGGCCACGTAGATCTCGGCCGTGCCCGCCTCGTCGAAATAGGCCTTCACCGGCTTGCCCGCCGCCCGGAAATCCGCGAGCGCGCCGCGCAACTCGGAAAGCGCGGCGAAGCCCGTGCCGTAACCGTCCGGGGCAAAACGCCCGGTGATAAAAACACCGCGTATCCTGGCGTCTCCGGCGGCGTGACGCAGGCCCGCGACCGCCTTGCGGAGCGAAAGCGCGGCGGGCGCTTCACCCATGAGCAAACCGCCCAGACCGGCGGCGTCCACCGGCGGCGGTGCGTCGGTAAGGTTTGTGCCGTCTAGGTTCAGGACCAGGTAGGATCCGTCCTCGTATCGCACCGGCACCGCCTGGTCGCCCATCGAGGCGAGGATGGCGAAGCCGCCAAACAGCAGCGCCACCGACGTGATGACGAAGGCGAAAAGCGCGAGCAACGTGCCGATAAACGAGGCGAAAAACGCTTTCATGGAGAAATTTCCTCCAAGTTACGCTCTTGGCCGGACCGCGCGCCAGCACCGTTTGCGCGTTTCCAACTCGTGACTTTGCACGCTTTGCAGTGGTCTGAAATACGCTTTGATTACGTCTGTCATGGAACAGCCCGCCCTCCTCACCACCAACCGCAAGGCGCTCACGATCAACCTCGACGACTCGAAATACGGCACCTTCGCCGAGATCGGGGCGGGCCAGGAGGTCGCGCGCGTCTTTTTCCAGGCGGGCGGAGCGGCCGGCACCATCGCCAAGTCGATGTCGGCCTACGACATGACCTTCAGCGACGCCATCTACGGCAAGGCCCCGCGCTACGTCTCCCGCGAGCGCCTCGAGACCATGCTCGGCCACGAATACAAGCTCCTGAAGGAACGCCTGCAGGATAAGCGCGGCGAGCGCACCTGCTTCTTCGTCTACGCCGACACCGTCGCCACCGCCAACGCCAAGAGCGGCGCCAGCGGCCACGGCTGGCTCGGCATTCGCTTCCAGACGAAACCCCAGGAGGAGCCGAGCGACATCCTCATCCATGTCCGCACCCTCGACAAGAAGAACGTCCTCCAGCAGGAGGCCCTCGGCATCGTCGGCACCAACCTCATCTACGGCGCCT